>JACREZ010000005.1 GCA_016212665.1 Ignavibacteriota bacterium | reverse complement strand
TCGTCAAATTATTTCCATTCACATCCTTCAACTGAACTGTAATCGTTGATGTGCTTATTCCGTTTGCTGTAATGGAAGTTGGCGATGCAGTTATTGTTGAGGTTGCCGTTGAGGCAGTTCCGACTGTAAATGTCACGGTCGCGTCATCCGCTATCGGATTCCCGTTCAGCGTTCCGGTTATTGTCGCAGTTCCGACAACAGTTGATGAAGTTAAGGTTGCTGTGTAGGTTCCGTTGCTATTATCAGTTACCGAACCAAGTGAACCTGATGTTGTTGAAAGAGCAACCGTGGCTCCTCCGCTCGTCAAATTATTTCCATTCACATCCTTTAACTGAACTGTAATCGTTGATGTGCTTATTCCGTTTGCTGTAATGGAAGTTGGCGATGCTGTTATTGTTGAGGTTGCTGTTGAAGCAGAACCAACTGTAAACGTCACCGTCGCATCATCCGTGATTGCACTTCCATTCAGCGTTCCGGTTATTGTCGCAGTTCCGACAACAGTTGATGAAGTTAAGGTGGCAGTGTAGGTTCCGTTGTTATTATCAGTCACCGAACCAAGTGAACCTGATGTTGTTGAAAGAGCAACCGTTTCGCCGCCTGTCGTTAAGTTATTTCCGTATGCGTCCTTCAACTGAACTGTAATAGTTGATGTGCTTGTCCCGTTCGCAGTAATGGATATCGGGGCGGCTGTTATCGTTGAGGTTACTGTTGATGATGAACCCGGGTTCACTGTAAAACTATTACTTGTACCGGTTTCCGTTCCGCTTGTTTTCGTTGCGGTGATTGTAAAATTTCCTGTGTTAGAAATTGTTACTGCGTGCGAAGCAAGAACTCCTGAAGTAAATGATGCACTCGTTCCACCACCGGTTATGAGTGTTCCTGTTGATGAAATATCAACTGTTCCGGAAAAACCTGTAACCGTATTATTATTAGCATCCTTTGCAGTCATTGAGAAAGCAAACGCAATTCCAGCAACTTGAGGTGAGGAAATTGCTGATAGCGTAAAATGGTCTAATGTTCCCGAATTCACTGTAAAAGTTTGGCTGTTTGAGGTACCTCCTCCGGGTGTCGGACTAAACACAGTTATCGGATATGTCCCTGCCGTTATTAAATCAGTTGCTGGAATCGTTGCGGTTAATTGAGAACTGCTCACAAATGTTGTCGTTCTGTCAGAACCGTTAAATCGCACGACAGAAGCCGCAACGAAATTTGTCCCGTTCACAGTTAATGTAAATGCACCATCACCTGAATTTTTGCTTGAAGGAGAAATACTTGTCGTCGTTGGAACAGGATTTCCACCTTCGCCAATCTGAATATCACCGAAATCAGTCAAACCGGTTAGTTGAGTGGATGTTGCTGTTCGGGTTCCTACTGTAGGTGCAGACCATGTCGAGCCATCATAAATTCTTCCGAAAAATAGATTCGGATCCGCTCCTGCATCAACATCACCGGAAACAAAATTGAATGTTGCGTCACTTGTTGTAAACGTTGTCCCTGAATTAGTTAAAGACCAATAACGATTCACACTCTTCGTCGCATCAATTCCTGATGAAGCAATTTGCGGATGGTCTCCATTGGTTGTACTCGCAATAACATTTCCTGCTGATGTTACATTTGAAAACGCAAGACTCGGAGGAGCATAGTTGCTTACATCACCAATTTCAAACGTCATCGTTGGAGAACCTGTACTAATATATTTTTGAAGATTACCGACGACATATCCGCTCGTGCGCGATACAGTTCCTGTTGAGCCGACAATCATTTTGTTCGTGCCTGTTGTAATATTTCCGCTTGTGAATGTTAACGTCCCGTTCACAGTAACATCGGATGCAAGAGTGATTCCACCGCTTGATTTATTTGAAGTTAAATTATTAAATGCGCCGGTAGAATTAATTGTTTGCGTGCCTGTTCCATTAAAATTAATTGTTGTTCCTGTATTGGTGAATGTTCCCGAATTCATCGTCCAATTTCCACCAAGAGAATGTGTATAGGAACCACCTGTAAATGTCGCGGATGAAAGATTGAAGTTCTCCAACATTGTTAGCGCACCGGTTGTACTTTTAGTCCCCCCGGTTGATAATGTGAGATTACCATAGACAGGTGTGTGTGTGATAGTCTGAGAACCGTTTCCATTAAATTCAACAGTACTTGCTGTATCAAAACTATATGAATTAAACGTTGGGAGTGAGTTAGTACCACCTATCTTCGCAGTTGCAGATGAATCAATTTGAAACGCACCACCTGTTACAGTTTCCTGTGTGATGATAGACGAACCAATATCAAATATACCTGATGCAACATGCAAATTGGTTACCTCATTAATATCCATAGCAAGTGTAGCAGTGCTTGAAGTTTTTTGAATAATTAAGTGGTCAACCGGAGTCGGTGTCGTTGTCCCTCCAAATATCGAACTGCCAGAACCTATGACCGAAATATTAATCCCTGTGCCATCAAACGTTCCATTGTTTGTAAAATCTTTTTTAACACTGAAATCCTGATACGCAATAATAACACCGTTTATGGTGAGATTATTGAAAATCGAACTACCACTGCCCGATATATTTCCTTCAATAGAATTGTTCAATACAACTGTGGATGTTCCTCCTTCAAATGTTCCATCATTAAGAACATTTTGATTGACGGTTAATGTTAATGCGCTGCCACCATAGAACGTAGAGCCATTATTAATTCTTACATTGCCAGACAACGTCCAATTGGTTGTTTGACTTACACCGGCGACATTCGTGTTAGAGATTGTTACATCGTGTAGTGAAGGTGTCCCGCCGGTTATTGATATAAATCCGCTTCCACCAAAAACAGTAGTACCATTGTTTGTAAAACTTGTTCCCAACAACTTTACTGTAACGCTTCCCGAAGGATTGAATGTAATAGTTCCGTTACTACTGACAGTTCCATCATTCATAAAATCACCGGAAAACGTGTGTGAACGAGAGCCGCCATCAAATGAAGCGCCTGCATTAACTGTAAACACTCCGCCAACAGTCCAATCTGTTGCAGCCAAAATTCCACCGGTGTTATTGATAGTAACATTATTCAATGTCGGAGAAGTCAAACCTGCAAATGTCGGAGCTATTGTTCCATTAAAATACACAGTTCCTGAACTATTAAACCCGGAATTCAAACTAATTTCCTGTAAGCTAGTTCCATTAAATGTTACTATCGAACTATTTGTAAATGTCCCGTTGTTAGTAAAATTACCTCCAAAAATTGTTGAAGTATTTCCTGAAGTATAAGAACCGGAAATATTTATATCCCCAGATACAGTGATATTATTTTGTCCTGTATAACTTCCGGAAACAGATAATTCATGGAACGATGTATTACCGACAAGATTTTTTGACGTCCCTTGAAGTGTAACTATGCTAGATGATGGAGTAAACGTGCCATTGTTTGTCCAATCACCATCAAGATTCAGCGCAAAAGAAGAACCATCAAACGTCGCGCCTGAATTAATAAGAAGGTTTCCTTGAACATTGGTTGTACCTGTTAAAGTTTTGGGATTTGATGTCCCGTTGTAAAACTTCAGGTTTCCGTATGTAACATCCTTCACTGATTGAGATACAGTTCCGTAATATTCGGAAGTACTGTTAGCGTTGAAAGTATAGGTTGAAAAATTAGATGGGAAATTATTAGCACCACCCACACGTACAGTCGTGCCCGCTCCCATTGTAAATGTTCCTCCAAATACACTTCTGTTTGCATTGTATGAATATAATTCTAAGGAGCCGGCTGCTACTGTCAGGTCACTGTTTATAGTAATATTTCCTGTTAGGTTTGCAGTGCCGCTTGATTTATCAATTTCAAGATTGTTGAATGATGAACTGCTAATAGATTGGTCCGAGGTTCCGTCAAAAATGACTGAACCCAAATTAGGTTCAAATGTTCCTAACAAATTCCAGTCACCACCAACAGATAAATTAATCGAACCCGAGGATAATATTGTCCCTACTCCGACGGTTACATCACCATCTACGTCGAGGTCGCCATTTAATTGAATCTTTCCATTGTTTGAAATTGCCAGATCACCGGCAACTGAAGCAGAAGACGCAAACAATGCAATCCCACCAGTTTTTGAAAATGTTAGATTATTGTAAGTAATACCTGTAGCAACTAACTGATCAACGGAACCATTGTATGTGACCGTCCCCGTTCCGGCAGAGAACGAACCACTTGTTCTATTCCAATCACCGGCAAGAATAATTGACCCGGAACCCGTAATCGTAACTGAAGCATTAGCAAGTTGGTCTAATTTTCTTTGAATATAGATTGTTCCGGACCCAAGAGTAATATTGATGATCCTATTTGCTGTTCCATTACTCAACAACATCGAACCTGAACAAGTAAGAGTATTATTGTTTACTTCAATCGTATGCGTAACATCTTGTGTAAAAGTACCGGCGATTTCACCTGAGTTTCCATCAGTTGTTAAACTCCCTGATTGAATTGAGAGAACAGACCCCTGAGCGCTTCCATATCGCAACGCTCTGCATTGTGCCGCAGAGTTAACTGTTGGGTTATTTGTAAAAGCATTAAAACCAATTCTTACCAACTCAGTTGAAGTAGGTGGAATTGAAGGTATGCCACTGAATACTGTCCAGTTTGCCGGATCTTCCCACGCCGAACTTACTGAGCCATTCCAATCCAAAATTCCGAGTAAGGGAGATTGTAATGTCCAACGATTTGTAATATCTGTTAGTCCATCACGTTCCAACCAATTATCTGTAACGTCGTATGCTGATTTCCCAATTCCTGACCATGACGCTCCATCATAATGCCATGCCTCAAGTTGTGATTCGATGTTGCCATTCAAATCCTCCTCAGAATAATAAAAACGTACTGTTGCCGTATAACCGCTACCCCCCGTTTGCGTCATTGTATATGTTCTATTGATTGAAAGCTCAGGAACAGGCATATCAACAGGACTTGTTAGTTCCAGTGTTCGTGTTACAGAAGTTGGATTCGTTCCTCCTCCATTGAAAGTTACCAAATCATTAACACTGTGAAAAGCATATGATACACCGGTGAAAAATGAATGAGTTCGTGTTACCGTTCCGAATATTAGTCCGGTTCCGGTTCTTGTATTCGTGATGGTTATGCTATACCCATTTCCCGTTTGCAACCTGCCTTGAGTCATATTCAAAATCGAAACAACAATATTATTTACAGACAGAATGTTCAACGTAGATGTTTTATTGACTGTAAGGATATTAAAAGTTGTTGTTCCGATAATCGAAGCATCTACTCCTCCAACGAGTTCAACCGTACTCGTTCCCGCAGAAAATGTACCGCCATTGTTCCAGTGACCATATAACGTATATGTATAAGAACTTCCTGACAAAGTAGTTCCTGCACCTATTGTTAGATTCCCATAAATAATCAAATTTCCGGCAGGTGTTTTAACTCCTCCATTACTAACATTCAAATTATAATACGATGCAACGATAACGGATTGAGCGCCGGAAGAATTATAATTAACCGTATTGGGTGTTTCACTTGTTGCGTCGAACGTTCCGGATGTTATGGTAAAACTTCCGGCAATTCCCAATTCGGAATTCGTCCCAAGAGTTAAACTTGTTCCATTCAATACTACATTAAATAAATTTGCAGTGCCTGATAAACCGGAAACTCCTGCAAAAGTAGCAGTACCAGCGGTTGCGGTTAATGAACCAATCACATGCAAATCTGAAGTTAAAGTGAAATTGCTCGTCGTAGTAATGGTTCCAGTTACGCTTAGCACCGACAGATTTAATGTTCCTGAATTAGTAATTGTTTTTGAGGTTCCTGAAAGTGTTGTGGTTCCACCGGATGCGATGAGAGAATTCGTGACCGATAAGTTACCGGCAACGGTGTAACTGCTCGACGTCGTAATTGTACCGGAGATAGTTAAGTCGCTAAATGAAATGCCGGAACCTGAAATTGTCTTTGAGGTTCCACTCATCGTAAAAAGTCCTGAACCGCCTGTTGTATGGAGAAATGTACCCGCACCACTTGTAGAAAAATTTCCAGCAACATTAATCGCTGTTGAAGATGATGCTGTTACATTCGACCCGGAAATGATTAGATGATTAAAACTATTCGTTCCTGTTCCGCTTATCGTCGAGGAATTCCCTGCTAATGTAACGGTGCTTGTGTTTCCAGTAAATGTTCCATTGTTCGTCCAATTGCCGGAGATATTATGTGAGTAACTACTTGCATTAAAAGTTGTTGAGGTTCCGATTGAAATTGACCCGCCAATACTTAAAGCCTCACCTGCGGTGTATGAGACCGAGGTTCCTGAGCCGACATTACTTGACAAATTTCCCAATATTGACATCGAACTTGTAGGCATCGTTTTTACTACCGCACCACTACTACTCGATAATGTAAGGTTTCCATATAATTCATTTGAAACTGTTTGATTTCCTCCTGAATATTCAACAGTACTTGTAACACCAAATGAATGTGTTTGATAATTTTGCGGAAATGAATTTGTCCCTCCGATTTTAACCACTGCACCATTTGAGACGCTGAATATTCCCCCGACAACAGTAGTTCCCCTGTTTGCTGTAAACGAAGATAAATCGAATGTTCCGGATAAAACATAAATATTACCAACAGTAGAAGTAGCAGATGATAATGAAGGTAAATTTCCTGCAAGAGTTTTTGTCATCCCGCCGCTTATTTGCAGTGTAGAATAGGTAAATGAATTGCTTACAGTCTGATTTGTAGAAGATGCGGCATATTCAACTATACTGCCACTACTAAAAGTTTTCGTCCCATCATTATAATTCCCGACAAAAGTAGATGCTTTAACTAATAATTTTCCACCGGATTGGAGGGTTAACGCACCAGCACCTGAAATTGTATAAGTTGGAGATTCGTTTGGGTTAATTGTACCGCTTACTGATAGAGTTCGGGTATGAGAAATATTCGCATGAAGAGTTAACGTGCTTCCAACATTTACAGTTAATTTTCTAAACGCTGTAACTCCCGTTAAAGATTGTAATGCACCCGCAAATCGAACTTCCGCATTATTGTTGGAGGCAGTAAATGTTCCACTATTGACCCAGTTTCCTGTTAGCAATATTGTTGATTTTGAGGATTGTAACAATGTCCCATTGCTTTGTATTGTAATATCGCCTGAAACAGTAAGGTTTTTATTATTAAATGAAAGTGTCAGTGTTGCAGAATTTGCACCACCGATTATTAATGATTTACAGTTACCACTAACATTCAGCGTGGGATGATTTCCACCAGTAAAATTTGCATCGCCAATGATAACATCCAAGGTTGAAGTAGGAACACCATTGGTCCAGTTTGTGGAATTATTCCAACTTGTGCTTGTTGTTCCCTTCCACGAGGTAGTTGCTGAAAAAACTATAGATGTAAAAAAGAAAATCAGGAAAAGAGTTCGTTTTATAATATTCATATTTATCTGTTTAACTTGTTTCATACGTTATCTATGCTTAAATATGAGACTAAGCATTTCATTGAATGAAGAAAAAGAGCGTTGTGTAATTTCTTCTATCTTTGCAGTAGTGAAAATATTTTGGTAAGAATCTAAATTTGAAAAGAGTATTTGTGCCTTATTCTCAATAGCGGTTGTTAGTAATGTTGAGCCACTTTCTTCACCTAAATAATCTTTGCAAACACATATCAATTGCGGTTGCCCGGCAATGATCGCGGCTTTTACAATCTCGACGTTTGTATTTGCACCAAGATTCAACACCTTCCAACCTGCCATCGTCAAGAGATGTTCAGCACAAGAAAGTACAACTTCCTGGATACCGCTTTTTGCAGAAGCTAATAGAACAGTCCTTTGTGAAGAAAATACTTTTTGTGTTAATAGCCTGAATTGGAAAAGACTTTCCAACATAGAATTTTTTGTAATAAATTCTTCCGTTAGTGAAATTTTTGATTGATTTCGGAGATTAAAAATTTTCTTTACTGCTTTGGCTACAATTTCATCATAAATGGTTACTAACGGAATGCTTGCCGAGTGACATCCATGAAGCAACGAATAAAGGTTGGCTTTCTCGGCCTTACACGCCTGTGAGAAATAGACTTCGCTCAAAGTTCTAAAATCACCCTTAGAAATGAGAAATTCCAATAGTTCGTTCTCCTCTTTTTGTGTAAAATCTGCATCAAAGGAAATGATTTCGTAATGAAAGTTAGTTATGAATTCAGATACGCTATCGGGCGTGTATTTTCTATGTCCACCGGGAGTTTTAAAGCACTTCAATTTGCCAGAATCTGCCCAACGTTTGATGGTGGATTCATTTGCGTGAAATAATTTAGACAACTCTTGTGTCGAATAATATTTGTCTGTCTTTAAAACCGGTAAAGCGGAAAAGCCGTTTTTCATATTAAACATGTTTTATATTGATATGCACGTTTTGCACGGATAAAATAAGGACTTTATTATTCTATTCAAGTGACATTGCTCACACAAAGCAATGTCACTTGAGTATCAAAAAGTCCTTATTTCAAATTAATTCAAATGTGGGGTGATTTTATCAATTAAATTCCTTTTAGGAACTGCACCAACTATCTGTTCTACCACCTTCCCCTCCTTAAATATCAGTAAAGTTGGAATACTTCTGATGCCGAATTGCATTGCTGTGCGAGGATTTGCATCCACGTCCAATTTGCCTACCTTCAGTTTTTCTGCATATTCACTTGCAAGTTCTTCAACGATTGGCGCTATCGCTTTACACGGTCCGCACCAGACCGCCCAAAAATCAATGAGAACGGGCTTTTCGGACTTAAGTACTTCTGTTTCAAAATTTGAATCTTCGATTTGTATTGGTTTCATATTGTTTCTATTTGATAAAAAATGTGGACAAAGTTAAGAAAATCTAATTCAAAATCATAACGTTCTCCGCGCCGATAAGGGTTTCAACAGAATGAAAGAATTCATTATTCGGGTCAATTGCTACCTTCTTTGAGACTAGATTAATCGGCTTAGCTGAATTATCATCAGTGACCTGAAAATAGCAAGAGCATTTTCCCCTATGACTTGAAAATACGGATTTCAGTTGCTTTACCTTTTGCTCGTTCAATTTTTCCATCTTTAACTGAATCAGCAACCGTCTGGTGAACCGAGAACGGACGAAATCAATTGGAATCAATTCATTTGCAATGATTTTCAAAACATCACCACCGTCATCTGCTTTGCCTACCACCATAACTATTGCATCTTCTTTCACGTGTTCCTGACAATCCTTATACACTGAAGAGAAGAAAATACATTCACCTTTTCCTGTGAAATCTTCAATTTTTGCAAATGCCATCATGTTTCCCTTTTTATCTACCTTCTTCTTTACATCGGATAGAATCCCACAAACACGAATAGGACTTCCCGGTTTGACGCCTGCTGGCTCTCCCATTTTTGCTGTCGCAAATGCTTTGATTTCACGGTTGTACTTTGATAACGGATGTCCTGAAACATAAAAACCGAGAACAGATTTCTCACGCGTCAGTTTTTCATTTTCTGACCACGGTTGGGTTTCGGGAAGAACCGGAAAACTTTCAACAGTTTTCGATTTTGACCCACCTTCAAACAGAGAATCCTGACCTTTCGATTTATGCCCGTGACTTTGTTGTCCGAACTGAGTCACTCGTTCGATTGCCTGAAACAACTGCGCACGATGTCCGCCAAACGAATCACATGCTCCTGCTTGAATAAGCGACTCGAATGTTTTCTTGTTCACAATACGTAAATCAACTCGCCGACTGAAATCAAATAAATTATTGAATTTGCCGTGTGTGGCTCTTGAGTGAATGATACTTCGAACCGCGTTTTCCCCAACATTTTTAATAGCATTCAAACCGAAACGAATTTTGTTTTGCACTACAAGAAATTGAACATCACTTTCATTAACATCAGGCGGCAACACCTCTATACCAAGTTTCTTCGATTCCTCAATAAGTTGTACAACTGTGTCGGAATCACCAATTTCTGCACTCATACATGCACAGAGAAATTCGGCAGGATAATGCGCCTTCAAATACGCCGTTTGATATGCTACAATCGAATAAGCGACACTATGCGATTTATTAAATCCGTACGATGCGAACTTCCTGATAAGTTCAAAAATCTCTCCAGCGACTGTGTTCTTTACCCCTTGTTTGATGGCTCCATCAATAAATTCCTGCTTCATCTTTGCCATCATCCCTTCGTCCTTCTTCCCCATTGCACGACGAAGGATATCGGCTTTAGCAAGAGTAAAGCCTGCTACTTCACTTGCAATCTTAATCACCTGTTCCTGATAAACTATTACGCCGTAAGTCTCTTTCAGTATCGGCTCAAGTTTAGGATGGAGATATGCAACGTGTTGTCGCCCGTGTTTTCGTTCGATGAAATCTCCAATCATCTCCATCGGACCGGGACGATAGAGCGCGTTCATTGCAACCAAATCAGAAATAGAATTGGGTTTCAATTTCCTCAGCCAATCCTGCATTCCTGAAGATTCAAACTGAAAAATTCCTATCGTGTGTGCCTTGCCGAAAAGTTCAAACACCTTTGGGTCATTTTCAGGAAGATTATTCAAATCAACCTCTACCTGATGGTTTTGCTTGATGAGTTTTAAGGCGTTCTCAATGATAGTCAACGTCCTCAACCCAAGGAAGTCCATCTTCAACAATCCCGCCGCTTCCAAATCAAGCATGCTGTATTGAGTCATCAAATCGGTGCTTGGCGTTTTGTAGAGCGGAACATAATCGCTGATGGGACCGGGAGCAATCACAACACCCGCCGCGTGCGTTGAGGAATTTCGGTTCATCCCCTCAAGCACTTTGGAAATCTCAACTAACTCATGGATTTTTTCATCGTCAGTCTCTTTTATCCATTTCAAATCGGGAAGTGTATCAATTGCCTCTGCAATCGGTGTGACTTTCCCTTGAATAACGGGAATCTGTTTCGTAATTGATTCCGTCATACTCAACGGAACACCGATGACTCGTCCGACGTCTTTTAGCACAGCGCGGGATGAAAGCGTACCAAAGGTGATAATCTGAGAAACCGAATCAGCCCCATATTTTTCCCGCACGTATTCGATAACCCGGTCACGGCCGTCGTCAGCGAAATCAACGTCAATATCAGGCATACTGACGCGGTCGGGATTGAGAAATCTCTCGAAGAGCAAATCATATTTTAGCGGGTCAACGTCTGTAATTCCCAGCGCGTACGAAACAATACTTCCAGCCGCGCTTCCGCGTCCGGGACCGACTCGCACACCCATATTCTTTGCTTTGTTGATGAAATCCTGTGTGATAAGAAAATAGCCCGCATAACCCATCTTCTTTATCATCTTCAACTCAAAGTTGAGTCGCTCCTCAATTTCACCTGTGATTGATTTGTATCGCTTCTGAATTCCATCTTGCGCGAGATGGTCAAGATATTCTTCAAGCGATGCGACACCGGCATCAGGCGGAATTGGAAAATTCGGCATGAACGGCTTGCCGGGCTCCAACTTGTAATTCTCTATTTTCTCTGCAACCTCTAAGGTGGATTCAATCGCCTGCGGATAATCCTTGAACAACTCACACATTTGTTTGGGAGTTTTGAAATAAATTTGGTCTGTCCCGTACCGAAGGTCATGATACTTTGCCGGCGCGTTTGCGCTTGCATCGGGAATCATGAGTAAAACATTGTGTGCAATCGCATGACTCTGTTCAAGGTAGTGAACATCGTTTGTTGCAATCAGTTTGATGTTCAATTCTTTTGCAAGCCTCGGCATTCCTTCAAGAATCGGCTTCTCCTTTGCAAGAGAATGGTCTTGAATTTCTAAATAGAAATCGTCGCCGAACAACTCTTTGAACGTAATCGCCATTGAGCGAGCCGCTTCATATCGTCCTTCTACAAGATGAAACGAAACAACTCCCGCGGGACAAGCCGACAACGCCACCAATCCCTCCGAGTATTGACGAAGGAGTTCCATATCAATTCTTGGCTTGTAATAAAACCCTTCAGTGTGTCCGAGCGTGCAGAGTTTGCTGAGATTTTTGTATCCTTGAAAATTTTTCGCGAGTAAAACGAGATGTTGGTAAATGCCTCTCCCTTTTCCTTCTTGAAGTAACTTCGGATTGACTTCTTTATCGAAACGACTTCCCTGCGTTACAATATATACTTCACAACCAATGATTGGTTTGATGCCTGCTTTTTTCGCGGTCTTGTAAAACTCGATTGCACCAAACATGACGCCATGGTCAGTCAATGCAACCGACGGCATTTTGTTTTCAACAGCGGCTTCGATTAAACCATCAATCGTTGCCGCACCATCGAGAAGACTGAAGTGTGAATGATTATGAAGATGGATAAACTCAGACATTGATTTTGGTTACAGGTTTAGGGTTTGTGGTTACAGTCAATCGTTTCAGGTTTTATGTCTCTGGAATCAAGATTGATGACTCAATCGTAAATCCGCAAAGGTGAGACTCGCCGTAGGCGGTCGTCAATCAAATATCAATCGGTATAATACTTCTTTACATACTCAACTACTTTCCCTATCTCAACTATTTCCCTTGCTCCACTCTTTCTGTCTTTGATTTCCACATTCCCGTTTGTAACATTCTTTTCCCCGACAATGACATGCAACGGCATTCCGAGTAAATCCGCATCTTTGAACTTGAAACCGGGACTTAAATCTTTTCTGTCATCAAACAACACCTCAATTTTTTCTTTTTGAAAATTTTGATAAAGCGACTCCGCCACTTTGGTGACTTCTTCATTTTTTGTGTTGATAAGAACAAGTTGAACCTGATACGGTGCGAGTGTTTTGCTCCAGATAATTCCGTTGTCGTCGTGACTTTGTTCAATCAAACAGGCAATGACACGCTCGACACCAATGCCGTAACTTCCCATGATGATTGGCTTTGATTCCCCTTGTTCCGTTAGGAACGATGCTTCAAGTGCATCAGCATACTTTGTCCCAAGTTTGAAAACGTGGCCGAGTTCAATCGCTTTGACGACACGAAGCGACGTTCCGCAACTGAAACATGACTCTCCTTCAAGAACAGTTCTCAAATCAAAATAGCCATCAACCTTCACGTCTCGCGCAAGGTCAATGTTCTTGATATGATAATCATTCTTGTTCGCGCCGCTGATGAAATTGTTTCCTCCTTCCAATCGCTTGTCAACAATAATTTTGAATCCCTTCAAACCGAGCGGTCCAATTGAACCGGCATCCGCACCTGTCAGTGAACGAATTTCATCTGCCGCCATCGGGCGGAAATCGCTTTTGAGTACAGAAAGTAATTTTGACTCGTTCACTTGGTCGTTACCGAGCATCAAGACGAGAATCGGTTGTTTATCCTGCATATAACAAAGCGATTTTGCCAACACCGTTTCTTTCACGTTCAGAAATTTCACAAGTTCGTCAATCGTCTTGACGTTTGGCGTATGAATCTCTTCATGCGATGTTGATTCGCCGTCACGAGTTGCTTTGGAAACATTCGAGGTTGCAACTTCCAGATTTGCCGCGTAGCCACACTTATCACACACTGCGCACGTATCTTCACCCGCATCCGATTCAATCATGAATTCCTGAGATGCACTTCCACCCATCGCACCGCTCGAAGCGCCAACGACAAAGAATTTCAATCCGGCACGAGTAAACATTTTCTTGTATGCTTCTGCGTGTGCATCATAACTTTTGTCTAACCCCTCCCACGTTGCATCGAGACTGTACGCATCTTTCATGAGAAATTGTCTGCCGCGGATAACTCCGGAGCGAGGTCGTGGTTCGTTTCTGAACTTTGTCTGAATCTGATACCAAATTTGAGGTAAATCCCGGTACGAGCGAATTTCATTCTTCGCTATCCAGCAAATCACTTCCTCATGAGTAGGCGCAAGCACAAGCGGACGATTTTTTACATGAAACATCGTATCACCGAATGCTTTAACGCGATCTGTTTGTTCCCAAAGCTCAAGTGGATTAAGCGCAGGAAGATGAAACTCCTGTCCGCCAATTGCATCCATTTCTTCTCGAATGATTTCGATTGCTTTCCTCAACGCTTTATATCCAAGCGGCAAAAACGAGTACACGCCCGCGCCAAGCGGACGAATCATTCCGGCGCGTAACATAAGCCGATGGCTAATCATCTGCGCGTCGGATGGAATTTCTTTTAATGTTGGAAGAAAGTAATTGCTGAGTCTCATGTAGTTTTTAGGGTTAAATAAATTCAAAAAGTGTGTCTATGGTATTAGTTAGTTGTGAGTGGTGATTGGTTAGTAGGTAGAATTAGAAATCATCCATCGAAAATCAGAAATTTTCTCACTCACCACTAACTACTCACCACTCACTCTGCGAGTCGTAGACTAAAAAAAAGTACCCCCGAGAGGAGTCGAACCTCCGACAAACGGTTTAGGAAACCGCTGCTCTATCCATCTGAGCTACGGGGGCAAAGGATTTCGGATTTCGAATTGCCGATTTCGGATTGGTAATTTGAAATTCGACAGGTAAATATACTAAATTGTGATGGACTCACAAATGAACTTACTTCATCTTCCTAATTCCAGTTTCATCTCTTCCAGTTCATGCCATCTCGCATATAACTGTTCCACTTTTCCTTTTGCGGCGGCAAGTTCTTTTGTCAGTTCTGCTGTTTTCGCACCGTACTTTTCGTGGTAATCGGGAGAGGAAAATATCGCTTCTAATCGTTCGACATCTGCTTCAGCAGACATAATCGTCTGTTCGATAACTTCGAGTTCCTTTTGCTCTTTCCATTTCAGTTTGCCCCGTTGTTTCTCTTGTCGAGGAGGTAATGTCGCTTCCTGATTTTTCTTTTCAGATAACAATGCTTCCGCCTCAGCAATTCGTCTGTTTCTTTTTTCGAGATAATAATCATAATCCCCCTCACTGAAATGGACATAGCCATTCCCCTCGAACGCAAGAATGCCGTTACATACTCTGTTCAAAAAGTATCTGTCATGACTAACAGCAATAACACATCCTTCAAAAGAAATCAATGCCTCTTCGAGAATACGAAGCGTAACGAGGTCTAAATCGTTGGTCGGTTCATCGAGGATTAAAAAGTTGCCGCCGTTTTTTAATATCTTGGCGAGTAAGATTCTACTTCGTTCACCTCCGGAAAGTTTTTCAATCTTCGTGTGCATTCGTTCATCGGTGAATAAAAACCGACGGAGATATTTCCATACGGTGAGTTGTTCATCGCCGAACATTATCCACTCATTTCCTTCACCTATTTCCTCCAGCACGGTATTGTTATCATTCAATGCGATGCGTGATTGGTCAACATAGTTGAAGATTGTGCGGTTACCGATTTCTATATGACCTTGTTCGGCTTTCAATTCTTCAAGGAGAATTTTCAATAATGTTGTTTTGCCAAGTCCGTTTCGTCCTATGATTCCTAATTTTCGGTTGTCGGTAAAGTTGAAATCCAATCCTTCAAATAATTTTTTCCCACCCATGCTCATCCCGATATTTTTCAGATTCAATATTTTGGAACCCAATCTTGTCGCCGGGGGAATCACCAACTCCACTTTTTCTTCTGCCTGATAACCACCCTTCTCCACCATCTCGAAATAATTACTGAGCCGACTTTTCGATTTTGTTCTTCTTGCACGAGGACCTTTCCTCACCCATTCAAGTTCGCTTCGTAGAAACATATTTCTTTTTCTCTCTTCAGTTTCCATTTGTGCTTCACGCTCAATCTTATCGAGCATAAAATCATTGTAGTTGCCGAGATGCGAGTAACATTCGCCGTTAGAAAGTTCGATAATGCGCGTTGCAATTTCATCTAAGAAATATCTGTCGTGTGTGACAAACAAACATGCGCCGGGAAAATTCTCCAAAAATCCTTCTAACCATTCAATGGATTCAGTGTCTAAATGGTTTGTCGGTTCGTCAAGAATCAGCAAATCGGGACGGGAGATAATTGCTTTGCACAATGCCACACGCCGCTTTTCACCGCCGGAGAGAGTGGTAATTGAACGTTCTTTTTCCGGTGCATTGAGAGAGTGCATGACAGTTTCAATTCTGTTCTCAAGATTCCATCCATCCCGGTGATGGATTTGTTCTTCGAGTACATGCTTACGCTCGGAAGTATAGTGGAGAGATTCGTATTCTTTCAAAATATCAAGAACATCATGCGCTCCTTCTTTGATATTTTCATAGACACTGAGTTGCGGGTCGAGTTGAAAGTCCTGCGACAAGTATCCAACCATAATATCGCGCCGACGGGAAACTGTTCCGCTGTCCGGCTCCATAATGCCGGCAAGGATTTTCAGTAACGTTGATTTACCTGAGCCGTTACTCCCGATGAGACCTACTCTATCATCCTCGTGGATACTCATTTCCGCATTCTTCAATACTTCCTGCTCGCCGTAATGAACAGAAATATCTTTCGCCGCAAGAAGGACGGGGCTGATTTGTTTACTCATTCGGCAAAATACTAATCAAAATTTTCATGGCGGATAATATAACAAAATCTTTCACCTGTAACATTCAACGTCAGAGAGCGTAATCCTTAATGTTTATAATTCACTCACGTTACTCAGAAGTTCTTTATGTACCATCATCGATTTCTTTTATTATTATTCATAGTTCTTTCATTTACATTAGATGCTTTTTCAACTCCACCACCAAAGGAATATGAAATTACAAAATTGGCAGAGGGTATTTACGGTTTTGTCTGGAAAGAACCGTTGAAAGACCCGATTGAAGGAAACTCCCTCTTCATCATTAACGAGAACGATGTTGTGGTGGTTGACGCCGCTCTTTTCCCCACATCAACACGACTGATGATAAGCGAACTAAAAAAGTTGACTTCAAAACCGGTTCGCTATGTTGTCAACACGCACTTCCATGATGACCATGTGAACGGTAATTTTGTTTATCAGGAGGAATGGCCCTCTGTAGAGTTCATTTCTCAGAGAAATACACGAACCGACATCATCGAAAAAGTGCATAAAGTTCGGGACGAAGACATCAAAGGAATTGAAGAAGGAAGAAACATGTACGAACAGTGGTTGAAAACAGGAAAAGATAATAACGGAAAAGAATTGGATGAAGCGCGCAAGAAACGAGTTCAGGAACTTGTTGAATTTATGAAACAAGGAGTGATTGAATATAACACCGTTAAAAATTCTCCCCTTGACATAACGTTTGATGATTCGATGATGCTGTATCGCGGAGACAGGATAATTAAACTACTCTGGTTGGGACGTGGAAACACACGCGGCGATTGTATTATCTATTTACCGAAGGAACGGATTGTTGCCACAGGCGACCTTCTCGTCTCTCCTGTCCCGTTCGCATTTGGTTCATATTACAGCGAGTGGATTACAACACTTTCAAAACTTGATTCGCTTGCCGCCGATGTATTATTTCTCAGTCATGGTTCTCCACAACATGACAGAATGTATTTACATCAAGTGCAGGAATTGTTAACAAGTCTGGTTGCTGAAGTTGGAAAATCTGTTGCCTCAGGAGCGACTCTCGAAGAAACACAACAGCGCGTAACACTCTCTGAGTGGAAAGAGAAATTCTGTATGAAGGATACGAAGAAAGAACGAGCGTACGATAGTTTCTTTATCGCGCCGGCGGTTGAACGGGCTTATCGTCAGGCAAAGGGTGAAGCGGAAGCGATGGAGTGAGAATCGTTTCAGAGAAGCGTTGCGAATCCTTCTTGCACAAAATGATGGTCGTTGGATAAAACTTCTTTGATGTTTTCTTGTTTCATCACAACCATTGATATGCAATCTACGAAACTATATTCTTTATCCAATCGGGTTTTATACAATGTCAATCCTTGATTGAATAGAGTTCTTGTAAGCGGAATTATTCGTGTCTTTGAATCTTGCAATAATTTTTCAACTGCCTTTGCTATCAAGTTTCTCCAATATTCTCCCTGAGATGCGAATTGATTTAATACTTCAAGAAGTACCGCATCAGTGGTTACTAATGTTTTCGACTTATTGGAAGTTGCAAACGATCTTGCCTTGATGTGGAACTTATCTCGACGATTAAAAAACGCAATCCAGAAAAAGGCGTCGGCATAGACCTGATTCATTTTTTCGGCGCCTGATAAAGATAGTAGTCATGATTCGTTGCAAAATCTGTAGGAAGTTTTTCCACTTCACTTTCAGGAATATTGTCAACCATTTCTGCAATTGAAAGCAAAACGTCAGAAACGTTTTCCTGAGATTGAGGTAATTTCTTTTTCTGTACGACAGTATCTTCTTTGACAAGCGATACCGCAAACTCTATCAAATCTATCCGCTCAGATGGTGAGAGTTTTCGAACTTGTTCTGTTATTGTGGGATTAAGCATAATGAGTTTTGATATTAAAATACTGTTTGAATATACAAAATGAAACCAAAACTTGCCACGCACGAAATGTGCGACTCACTTTCCTATTAGGTTCGTACGAAACTCGAAATTTCTCTGACTCCACAAAGTACAACTGAGTCGCACCTTCACATCAATCTGTCCGATTACGAATCGGACTCTGCTCGTCGGTCCTCTTTATTGCAACACCACCACGCTCAGTTCAAGCGCGATGCCAACTTCGATGTCATCGAGGATGTACACATATTTGTACTTCCGCAGTTCGGGAACGCCCGGTACAAGATTCGGGTCTTCATCATCGAAGGGGGACTTTAAATCGGTTTCTATTTTTTTCCATTCGGTTTCGGCGCCGCGCATACGATAGACTGCAAGTGCATGAAACTTCCCCTTCTTCCAATCGTTGCGAACACGACCGGGCATCAGGGTAATAGTAACCTCCGGCTTTACATTTTCCAACGAAGTCGGCAATCCGGCTTCTTCACCCACGATACCAAGGTCAATCCCGATTGCTTCGGTATAGCCGGGGCTTGCTTTAATGAAGTTCGCAACCGCACGGGTACGCGCCTCAATCGTACTTAAGGTTGTATTTTTCCGGCTTACCCGTGCAAAGTATGCTTGCTTTGCCTGCTCGGTTTCGTCAATCTCCGTGCGAACCGTTACCGAATCTGCCTGTGCCTGAGCAAGTTGTTCCGGCGTGATTCCGAGTATCGCCAAATGCTCCTCGAGTTTCGTCGAGTAGTTCTCGTGCCACGTCGGCTTTTTCTTCTCGACGTTTTCATAATAATCTTTTCTTGCCATGATGTTTTTCCTTGTAATTACTTGTGTTGTTAATTATGTATCCCCAAAAAGGGCTTGAAATTGTTTATTATTTTGACTGCATTTATTATTGTTCGGCATCGTGAAATCTCCACGGCGCAAAGAACACTCTTTTTTATTAAATTCTTCAAATCGGCTTATTTTAGGCATTTCTCGCATAACAGCCCGCCATGTTATCGCCAACATGTGCCAATGTTATCTTCAATGACCCTTCAAACCGCATTATTGTTCCCGCTATTGGGTTCAACATCCCCTCAAACCGCACCAACATCACCTCATGTTGGCTTCAATATCCCCTCAAACCGTACCAACAACCCTCATGTTGCCTTCAACATCCCCTCAAACCATACCAACCCCCCTCATGTTGCCTTCAACATCCCCTCTAACCATACCAATACCCCCTCATGTTGCCTTCAATATTCCCTCCGACCGTAGCAAGTTTTCTGACATTCTCGGTAACAGAATCGCCTGATATCAACCTGCGCATCCCATGCAATGGGACAATTTTGATTTGGGTGTGGAGTCAAAATTTATAACTCATTCCTACGCTCCGCGTTGATTCCTGAAGTGTAATCAAACGTAAATTCAACATCAAATATTTTGTGCAGAGTTTGGTTCATAATCTGTTTTCTTTTGCTGGACTCAGAGCATCTGTATATTATTCCTATTCCCAAAAACTTATCGTTGACCTCATACATGCTTGGAGCGTGGGACCAAGTCTGAATTACTTTTCTTTTGCGTATGAATATTTTACTTTTTCCTCTCGAACACTATTCTGTTGCCGTCTTTGCTCTTCAGAACTTTTTAGGTCTTCATAAATCCGGTCAATATCATAATGGAATTTCCGAGCATGTTCATCTCTGTATTTTCTTACTTCTTCTACAATCGGGTCCGACCACATATTATTTTCCTAATAATTCTTCTGGAGTACAGAGGACCGGCAACGTATATCCGGATTCGTGTACAAGTTTTTTCAAATCTTTTTGAATTTCAGCATTTGCAATGTGTTTGCAATTCCATGTTAAAAGATAATCCATCTCATGCACACTTGCAATTGCGATATGCAATGCATCTTCTACATGCTCAATGGGGACTATTCCTTTGTTGATAATAATACGCGTTAGTTCGCGCGCGTTCTCAGTTAATGAAAGCATCTCAAGCGATTTAATTGTTTCCATTCTTTTACTTGCTGCTTCGACATCGCCTTTGCTTGCTTCCTGGAAAACGATTTCGGAAACAAACAACCGATAATTATTCTTTCGTTCTGACCACCATTCGGTCGTTATCTGTTGATGAGCAACCACGATAATATCTCTACTGGGTTTTGCAGTCAAATAGCTTATTACACTGGTTTCAATATACACTGATTGTTTCATAATATCAGTCTTCTTTCAACAAACTCCTCAACACATACTGCAAAATCCCACCGTGGCGGTAGTAATCAAGTTCCATTGGCGTGTCAATCCGGCAGAGAGCGGTAAAGGAAATTACCTTTCCATCTTGGCTACTTGCTTTCACCGTGAGTTTCTTTCCTGCATGCATGTTCTCCGCAATTCCTTGAATCTCAAAGGTTTCAAATCCGGTCAAGGCAAGTGTCTTGTAGTTTTGTCCTTCTTCAAACTGTAACGGAAGAACACCCATCCCGACAAGATTACTTCGATGAATGCGCTCATAGCTTTCTGCAATGACTGCCTTCACACCAAGCAATGCAGGACCTTTCGCCGCCCAATCACGAGAAGAACCTGAGCCATATTCTTTCCCTGAAAGCACAAGCAACGGCGTTCCTTCCTTCTTGTACAACTCCGACGCATCAAAAATCGGAAGCGGTTCTTTCGATGAATGATGAACCGTCCAACCTCCTTCCGTTCCCGGGGCGAGCATGTTTCGCAAGCGGATGTTTGCAAACGTTCCTCGCATCATCACTTCGTGGTTGCCGCGCCTTGCTCCGTATTGATTGAAGTCCTTCGGCTGAACATTATTTCCTGTCAGATATTTAGCCGCAGGACTTGTCTTTGCGATATTTCCCGCAGGAGAAATATGGTCGGTCGTGATGGAATCGCCAAGCAACGCAAGAACTTTCGCTCCGGAAATATCTTTCAAAGGCGATGGTTCTTTCGGTAAGTTCTCAAAGTACGGCGCGGCTTTGATGTACGTGGAAATATCGTCCCATTCGAATCGTGAACCGTTCGGCACAGGCAACTCACTCCAATGTTTGTCTCCTTCAAACACATTTGAGTACACACGTTTGAACATCGAAGATTGAACCGACGAAGCAACAGCGCGTTCTATCTCTTCAGGTGTGGGCCATAGTTCTTTGAGATAGACCGAGTTACCGTTTTTATCTGTGCCGATTGGTTGCGTGTTCAAATCGGAATCTATCGTTCCGGCGAGTGAGTACGCAACCACCAACGGCGGCGATGCAAGATAATTTGCCCGTACTTGCGCGTTCACTCTTCCTTCAAAGTTCCTGTTTCCTGAAAGAACCGCCGCAACCACTAAATCATTTTCCTGAATTGCTTTGCTGACAGGCTCGGGCAATGGTCCGCTGTTACCAATGCAGGTCGTGCATCCATATCCAACAAGATAAAACCCGACTTGCTCAAGGTATTGCATCAATCCTGCCTGTAATAAATATTCTGTCACGACTTTTGAACCGGGAGCAAGACTTGTCTTCACCCACGGTTTCGCTTTCAATCCTCGTTCAACAGCCTTCTTTGCAAGCAATCCAGCCGCAATCAACACATTCGGGTTCGATGTATTCGTGCAACTCGTAATCGCCGCAATTACTACCGAGCCGTTGCTAACATTGTAAGCGCTTCCGTTCGATTGAACAGGTACAGACTTCTCCAACACTTCTACTTTCGTCACTCCATCACTCCATCTCTCCAATACTCCGGCATCAAGTGATTGTCCCTTCGATGACACGTACTCGGTGACTGCCTTGCGATATGATTTCTTCACGCCGGAAAGTGTAACTCTATCCTGCGGTCGTTTCGGTCCAGCAAGACTTGGCTCGACTGTCGAGAGGTCGAGTTCGAGCGTGTCGGAGAAGATTGCTTCTGCGCTTTCTTTTGTATGGAAGATTCCTTGCTCTTTGCAATACGCTTCTACAAGTGCAATCTGTTCCTCACTTCGTCCTGTTAATCTGAGATAGTTCAGCGTTTCCTTATCCGGAGGGAAGAATCCCATCGTTGCGCCGTATTCCGGAGCCATGTTTGCAATCGTTGCACGGTCTGCAAGACTGAGTGTTGACAATCCTTCACCGTAAAACTCTACAAACTTTCCAACGACTCCCTTCTTTCTTAACATTTGTGTTGCTGTAAGAACCGCATCCGTAGCAGTTGCTCCGGCGGGAAGTTTCCCGAACAATTTGAATCCGACAACTTGCGGAATCAACATTGCGCACGGTTGACCAAGCATAGCGGCTTCTGCTTCAATTCCACCAACTCCCCAGCCGAGAACACCAAGTCCGTTAATCATCGTCGTGTGCGAATCCGTCCCGACAAGCGTATCGGGATAGGCAAATGTTTCTCCGTTTTCTTCTTTTGTGAACACTACTTTGGCAAGAAATTCCAAATTGACCTGATGAACAATTCCGGTTTCCGGCGGCACAACACGGAAATTTGAAAACGCCTGTTGTCCCCATTTCAAAAACATGTAGCGTTCTTTGTTTCGCTCGAACTCCAACTCAGTGTTTTGCATGAAGGCATTCGGAGTTCCGAATTCATCCACCTGCACGGAATGGTCAATCACCAAATCAACCGGTTGAAGCGGATTGATTTTGTTCGGGTCGCCCCCCATCTTCACCATCGCATCTCGCATGACAGCCAAATCAACAACACACGGAACTCCGGTAAAATCCTGCAATAACACACGAGCCGGCATAAAAGAAATTTCTTTATCAGGAGTTGCCGTCGGATTCCAATTCATCAATGCTTCAATATCTGCTTTGTGTACAGAGCGACCGTCTTCCTGTCGAAGAAGATTTTCGAGCAATATCTTTAAGGAGATTGGAAGTCGTGCAAGACTTTTTCCTGTTGATTGTTCCAAGTGTTTCAGTGAAAAGAACGAGTACGGTTTCCCGTTGACGGTGAGAGATGATTTTGTTTTGAAGGAGTTGAGATTCGTAGCCATAAAATTGATTTTCTGATTAAGATGAGATAAAATTTTCGGCACTAATGTAGGAAAAAGGTGAGAAATGAAGAAATACATTCTCCCTCTCCGAACTTAACAATTCCGTAACACACGCTTAAACAGGCAGTAACATTGAACTGATATATTTGCACCGTTCAATTAATAAAAGGTTACTGATGAAAACATTTTTACTATTCTTGATATTTCTCACTCTTTCAACTCCACTCTTTTCCCAGGACACAACCAACATCGCCACCGATGATGAACTTGGCGAAGTCAAGGGGGCACTCGATGGCATGAACGAAACCATGCTCGAAATGAAAACAACGCTCGATGCGTTGAAGAAAATCAAAGTGTCGGGGTACATTCAGGCACAATTTCAAATTGCTGATACGGCAGGAGCCAAATCATTTGCGGGCGGTGATTTCCCTGCCTTCAGCGATTCACGTTTTCAAGTCCGTCGAGGACGAGTCAAAGTCAATTACGATAACGACCTCACGCAAGCAGTGTTACAAATTGATGTAACGCAAGGCGGCGTCGGGATTAAAGACGCGTACGTTTCAATCAAAGAGCCGTGGTTGAGAACAATTGGTTTGACTGCCGGAGTTTTTGATAGACCGTTTGGATTTGAAATTTCCTATTCATCCTCAAGTCGCGAAACGCCGGAGCGTTCACGAATGTATCAGACACTCTTCCCGGGCGAGCGAGAACTCGGAGCAAAAATAGAAGTCGCACCGGAATTAGGTTCGCTCAGTTACTTCAATTTGAAAGCAGGAATTTTCAACGGCGTTCAACCCAACGCGAATGAAAATGATAACAACAAAGATTTCATTGGACGACTTGGTTTCACGCTTCCGTTTGAAGAAGAAAATCTTGCAATTGATGGCGGCTTCTCTCTCTATTCAGGAAAAGTGTTGAGCAATAACTCGAAAGTGTACGAGTTCGATAACTCTTCGGCAACAAAATCATACAAACTCCATTCTGCAACTTCAGATTCACTCAATGCCTTTGGCAGAACATACTATGGATTCGACGTACAAACGTATTATGATTTACCTGTGCTTGGCGGAATGTCGCTTCGTGGCGAATACATAACAGGTAAACAACCCGGGACTTCTTCATCGAGTCAGTTTTATAATCCGGCAACTTCCACAAGTGCATTATACCTGAGAAACTTTTCCGGCTGGTACCTCAATTACATTCAGAACATTGGCTTGCAACACCAATTTATGTTAAAATACGATGTCTATGACCCGAACTCCGACGTTGAAGGAAACGACATTGGTGCAAGCGGAAGCAATCTCACCTCCGGCGATGTAAAATTCAGTACGCTTGGTTTGGGTTGGATTTATCATTGGGACCAGAACGTGAAATTTGTTCTCTACTACGACATGGTCTCGAACGAAAAAATAAACTCGTCAGCAACAGGTTCTCTCTCCTCGTTCAAAGATGATGTGAAAGATAACGTGTTTACTCTCAGAGCGCAGTATAAATTTTAATTTCTGATTTCTGAATGCTAATTGCTGATTGGCGATTAATGATTCAGGATTCAAGATTTATGA
Organism: Ignavibacteriota bacterium; assembly: GCA_016212665.1. NCBI lineage: Bacteria > Pseudomonadati > Ignavibacteriota > Ignavibacteriota bacterium. The sequence goes on along the minus strand of JACREZ010000005.1, from coordinate 51,529 downwards.
TTTTCGATTTCAAAAATAATACCGCCCACAGCTTTAGCTGTGGGAATAGTAACAACAACACAAGGAATAACAAATGAAAAACATCATCATCACACTCATCATCGCTCTTACAACATTTGGCTTCATGCAACAGGGCGAAACGATTACCGTGAAAGGTTCAGACACGATGGTCATTCTCGCTCAACGATGGGCGGAGATTTACATGTCGAAACATCCGGGCGTAACGATACAAGTTACAGGCGGCGGTTCGGGAACGGGAATCTCCGGACTCATCAACGGCACAACCGATATTTGCAACGCATCACGTCCGATGAAAAAATCAGAAAAAGAAAAACTCAAACAACGGTACAACACACTCGGCGTTGAAATCAAAGCGGCGAAAGATGGCATTGCATTGTACGTTCACGAATCAAATCCTGTAAAAGAATTATCGCTCGAACAAATTCGGGATATTTATAAGGGCAATATCACCAATTGGAAACAAGTTGGCGGGAACGATGCAAAGATTATTTTATACAGCCGTGAGAACAACTCAGGCACGTATGTCTATTTCAAAGATAATGTTTTGAACGGAGACGACTTTGCACCGAGCGCGCAGAACATGCCCGGCACCGCCGCAGTGGTAAACGCAATCGCAAAAGATAAAAACGGCATCGGCTACGGCGGCGCGGCATACGGCAAAGGAATCAGATTCCTCAAAGTGAAAGAAGATGCAAACTCCCAAGCCTACGAACCGACAGAAGAGAACGTGAAGAGTGATAAATATCCCATCTCACGTTACCTCTACATGTATCTCCGTAGCAAACCTACAGGAGCGCTGAAGGAATACATTGATTGGACTCTCAGCAAAGAAGGACAAGAGATTGTAAATAAGGTTGGATATTTTCCGGTGAAGTGAGTGTTTCTTAACGTTGCTAACATTTACACCCAATACAAGGTTTTCATTTTAGAGACTGACAGGACTCAGTATTAAATATTAAAGTACAGTTAATCCATCTATTACTGGGAGGTCACGGACCATTCCGTGACCTGAATGTTCGTGTCACGTTGGGACCGTGACACCCGAGAAAAATATATCAATAATTCCTATGCAACAGTTTTTCTAATTTTTCCGGGTTCTGACGACTATCCCAAATGGACAAAATATTTATTTGTTGATTTGTGTTTTCATAGAGAATAAGGTACTCTCTTACTACCTTTACTTTCACATTTTCATCAGTGGTTGTTTTTCGACCGATGTGAGGATAAAGAGTGATGAGTTTTATTGCCTCTCTGATGAGTTTATCTAATTTGTTACTGTACGTTTTTGAAGAATTCCGCACATTCCAATATTCTAAAATACGAATTCTCTCCTGTTGTGCGCGGAACGACCATATTACTTGTTTAGCCATTCATCCGTTGCTTTATCCGCCTGTTCGTTCGTCAGGAATTGACCATTTTTTATTTGTGCTCTTGCTTCGTGGACAGCGTTTGTTTGAGCGTCATTCATTTGATAAAGCTCAACCTCTCCGATGTCCACCTCTAACAAAGTATTCAACTCTTGCAATAGGGTTCTGTTCTCAGTGAGTTCGATTGTTGTTATGAGTCTTTGTTTTAATTCGAGTGTTGACATAGTAGGTTATATTTTTTTCCAATATAAGAAACATCTCATTATTTTATACAACCCCTTAGTTCGGAATTGCCTTTCTCCACGACCAAGATTGGTCAGGAGTGCAACTCCTTCCCAGTCTAAAGCCAGATTTCACCTTGCTTCATAAAAGGTTTCAAAATCCAGATTTGTGAGTTCTGTTAATTCTCTATTGTTCCTGTATTCATCGGTAAGTTTCTGTGCCGCTATCTCCATGTCTTTTAAATCTTCTTTTTCTCTCATGGTATGAATTGTCCGTTCTACAATGAAGATTCTTTTCTGCAATGGTAACTGCTCGATCTCTCTTATGATTTCTGATGTGCTCATTTTATTTCAAGTAATATTCTGACTTTCGTTTCTGGAGTTTACTGATTCTCCTTTTATCAAGCAAATTATTTTCTCTTTCCCACGTCAGCGTGGGAATGTTAATTTTTACGCTCATGCGTCCTGCATTTAATAAATAATATTTCTCATGTATCGAATAAAGACGCGTGAGTATTTTCGTTGACTGTTAAACGCAGAGCGTAACACTTTTGCATCCCCATGCCGGAGCGTGGGGACGAGAAAAAAGTATCTGTTAATAAATGACTGACCTAAACACATTGTTGAAATTATCTTTTGTTTTTTGAGATATCTTTTTAACAATTTCATTTTTGCTTTCATCGAAAAAAAGAGACGATATCTTTTTTTCAAAAGATACTTTATCATTTAGTTGTAGTGCATTATTAATCATGCTTAAATCGATTGGCTCAAATAAATCTTGTAGTATTCTTTTCTTTCCATTTTTAGATGGTAATAAGAAGAAATGCTTGTTTGCCATTTCATCACCAAAAAATGTTTTTGCTTTTTCATAACTTATATTTCCCGATGAATCGTTATCCCAAAGAACACGGAAATCAACTTCAAATGCTATCATTAATGAAATGAAGTTTATCAACGACTCAGATCCCTTTCCCGGTAAAATGCTGAATTCCTTGCTGTGATTAAATAATGAATACGCATAGTAGTCATAAATACCCTCTACAATCATTATTTTTTTATTATTAATATCAATATCAAAAGGTTTTAAAAATAGTGCCTCATTAATAGTTTGAAATGCTGTTTCAACACCCTTACTCTTTTGATTTTGATATTGATGGAACAGATTTATTACAATGTCACCTAATTCATTTTTGTTAACAACATGAATATTATTTAGTGGTATTGTTTCTGGATTTAGCAGATAATGAGAATGTGTACAATAAATAACTATATTCTCATTGGATAGCTCTTTTAATTTTTTACAAAGTTTAGTCTGTGCATATGGGTGTAAATAAGATCCAGGCTCATCAAGTAAATATATTGCATTATTAAGATCACCAGCTTTATCAGGATTGAATTCTAATTTCATAACAAAATTAAAAAACCAATAAAATCCTTTACTTCTATTTTTTATATAAAAATAATGTTCTATCCCATTGGAATCCCTTTCTATAAGATCGAATTTTAAAAAATATTTTTCGATTTCTTGATCATGTCTTTGCTTTACAACATTATTGCCTTGCCTAATTTCTTTTATTACAGGAGTAACTTTATTTTCAATCTTAAAATCTATATCGATTTCAAGAGCGTCTTTATTTTCTAATCTAAAATTTGACCATTGTGCTGTCAACGTTGCATTCAATTTTCTCTTGACTTGTGCAAGAATGGATTTTCTTCTCCTCTCTTCTAAATTTTTTAAATCATAAACTGAATAACTTTCATCAGTCTGAATAAATAATTCTTGTATTATAGGAAGCCATCCTACATTTTGATTCTCACTGGTAATTTCTATTATATCGGGAAATATCTCTCTGAAGTCATCGAAATAAAGTATGTAGGGTAGTTTTAGAATTAGTTCTTTACAAAAATCATTCTCCTCACTTGGATTTTTCAGGGATAGTTTAGGGTAGAACTCATAAAAACTTGATAATTGATTGTTTTGATAAACTAATTTTCGAGTAATTGTGATTTCAAACTCCTTAGTATCATAAAATCTCTTAAGCTTTTCATCAGCATTTGTATCGGTAAGTTGTAGTTTACTTTTCATCGATTCCTTCAATTCTGCCTTGGTAACATTCACTACTGCTGATATACTACAAATGCCGCTAGAAACTTTATAGAGATTCATGATATCGGTTAGGTGTGAAAACGTTTTATTTTGCCAATCATTCATATAATCAAAAGCATAAATGGCATTGAGGATTGTTGTTTTACCGCATTCATTAATCCCAATGATAGGTAGTAATGATTTTTTTTCTACATTAATTTCTATTCTATCAGTTATACCTCGATAATTTTCTATAATGAATTTTTTATATTTCATACCTGTGTCCAATTGTTTCAGTCAAGTTTTACCTGGTTTTCTTGGGCATCACCGTATCACCAGCAACACCTGTAAAAATTTTCCGCAAATATACACCATTCATTTTAACAATCAAATATCAAATACCCTGTCAAGTCACGTCTCCCCTACGTGACCTGACAAAGTATAGCAAAGATGAAGTCCAATTTCAAATCAGACTCCAACTATAAGCCTACGGCGTAGGCGGCGGCTGGTCCGGTGGTGGCGGAGGTGGTTCCTCATCCGGAGTCGTCGGGTCGCCCGGCAACACGTAGCGTTGGTACTTCGCATAGTTGTTCATGTAAATCAACTTCCCGGCTCTGCATACTGTCACCGTCGTTGTCCAGACTTGGTTCAGGAGAATAATTCTATTCTGCGTCAGGACCTCGCGGGTACCTTTGTATGCTTCCTGCGCCGTATCGGAACTGTTCAATTGGTTCAATAACGTTCCGATTTCATCAATCATCGCTTGCGTAAAATTTTTCGCAATCAGTTCCGCACTGTATTTTTGTGCAACTGCATAGAGATCGCGCATAAACGAAATCATCAGCGGATGAGATGTCCTCGACCTGTCATAATCGTTATACCCGAACTCATTCCAGATAGAAGTCTTATTCGGGAATGCTTTCTCGATGAAAAACTTCATTGACTGAAATTTATTCCGGCATAACTCCATCGCATTTTCTGTGGCAGTGGTTAAAATCGTCATAGTGTCAACTATGACATTATCGGTTGGTACGCTTTTAGCGGCATCAATCTCAGACTGCCAGTTCGCGGCATACGGGTCCTTAAAATCAGGGTCGAATGCCTGAAAATCTGCATTATCCTCAATAAATGCTTCGCGGGTTTTCTCCGATACCTGCATCATATCAGAATCTGCCATTGTATATAGTCGAACTACTTCTTTCGGACGACTCATAATTTGTTCCTTTAGTTTGTTAGATATTAGTTAATTAAGTGAATTGAATCTTGTAACTCATTATCATACATAACAATACAAATCTTATCTTGCATTACATTACAAATAATTTCTTTACATCATTCATTTGTAAGACATGCTAAATTGCTCAACTACTAATCCTTAAATTTAAGTCAAATTTGATAGTTGACACTTTCATTGCCGAGAATATCGCATCCATCCATCCGTTAACCACATCCGAACCGGAGAATAGGCTTTCCATTCTCACGTTGACCTTTTCCGTCGTACAGTTACCAATTTCCGAAGGATAGTTGGCGATTTCAAAAGGATAGTATGCGATTTCCAAAGCATAGTTAGCGGTTTCCGAAAGATAGTTAACGATTTCCGTCCCATAGGCATCAATTTCCGACGGCGGAAATGCGTTTCTGATGAAATTTGGGGCATTGCTCAAAAAAGGAATATATCGTCATGGATTCAACTTTCAATAACTATTGAATGGAAATAATCATTTGACCAACGAGTGTAATGATAAAGAAAAAAAAAATCCCAGTCAATACGTGAACTACGCATTTTTGGGGGGGTAAACTACGATTTTTTGGGGGGGAAACTACGCAAAACGTGCATGGGTAAACTACGACTATCAAAAACAGGTCAATTTGAAGGATTATTCTTGGAGACTATCTCGCGCCAACGGTATTCCAGAATCGTCGAAGGTGAAATGGATTCCTGCTTTCGCAGGAATGACACCCAAGGCGATTGCACTTTTTTTGACAGCCCCACGTGAATATCCCTTCTTGGATTATTTCTTTCTTACAAATTTGTATTCATAATCGTGTGTAAGAACCAGACCAATAATCCCGCCAACTATTCCTCCTGCCAGCCCTCCTGCGCTAGCAAGATAAAGTGGAGCAAGTTCTCCGGCAAATTTTTTATCTTTTTCTTCTGAAGAAAGAAAACCGGCAGTTCCTCCAACAACAACACCTACTCCGAATCCTTCCAGCGCTCCCAACCATGGCGCTTCACAAACAACTACATCAATCTGAACTGTTGAGATGGTGAAAACCTGAGCAGAAACTACATCAACCCACCGTATTGAATCATGAGTTACTTCAAGGTTCTTCCCCTCCATTATTCGTCCATCTGATAATTCAATCCTGCAATGTTCTCCCTTCACCTCATTGATAAATTCTAGTAAGCTGAGAGAATCACCTCCAGCCGGTTGGGAGACAAAGTTCGAAGATGTACATCCATTCAAACAAATGAAGGTAATGAATAAGAAGAGTATTTTCATATTTCATCTTTCTGTTTTGATGATTACATAACTGGTGGGTATGTGGGAGTGGAATGATCTTGGTTCGATGCAATGTATCGAACACATGAAGTTGTTGATGAATCGTGGAGCAGAACAAAACTGTAAAGATAATTCTTCATAAGAATCTCCGAAATAGTTATTGATGATTGTTTGTTACATACGGGGATAACATACATCATTTATTAGGTATTTACAATAGTAGGCGCAACCTTTGTCTATGGCATTCCTTTGGGATATGGTTGCGTTTCCAAATTAAAAGCGCAGACGTAAAGTCTGCGGCTACACGTCAATCGGACTTTTGGGACAGTTTCGAAATTGGAGTTCTATGTCACTCCTACGGAGTGTAGTATGGTTGCTTTCATTTCTGCAATATTTCCCCCTCTACGAGTCGTAGACCCTTGGGGTTAGTAAATAGTAACTTCAATCATTTAACATCATAGATGTCGGTCAAAATTCATTTCCACACCGTTTATAGTCGAGATAAATCTCGACCTACATTTTCTTCCTGCTTCGTTACGCCCGCAATAACCATTCGGAAACACCCTCACTCAGTAATTCATATTCGATTTAATTGCTGGGAGGTCACGGACCATTCCGTGACCTGAACGCACGTGTCACGGTGGGACCGTGACACCCCGGGACTCGGTAATTCATATTCGATTTAATTGATGATTGATAGTGTGAGTGATTATTGGTACATTCACAAAAATATTTTTCACAAGCAGATTGAGTACGCATTGTATCTGAATAAACACCTTTTGAAACCCATCGAATATCCGAACCTTGTCCGTTTAGGCGAGAAAGGAGATGGCGGATATGTCATTCCCGGAGACCAAATCACGGAGTGCGATGTCGTAGTCTCGCTGGGTCTCTCCGATGATTGGAGTTTTGACAAAGAGTACCGGATGAAAAATCCTGCTGTGAAAATTATCGGCGTTGACCATAGCATCGGGCGATGGTGGTTTCTCCGGAGAATCCTTATTTATGCATGGAAAGTGTTCCTGTACGGTCTCCTCTTCAATGGTGAGAAGAGGAAAAAATATCTTCAGCGGATTCACCGGTACAAAGAATATTTTACATTCTTTCAACGTCCGAATATTCATATCAGGAAAAGAGTGTCAACCCTCCGTAACGCAACGGATATTCGGTTGAGCGATATTGTTGATATGTGCCCGGAGAAGAAATCAGGGCATGATATATTTTTGAAGATGGATATTGAAGGCTCGGAGTATGAAATTGCACAGGATATTGTGAATGCACAGCATCGCATCCGGTGCATTGCGGGGGAGTTTCATGACCTCGATACAAGAACAAAAGAGTTCAATGAGTGTATGCTCGGTTTAACGAAGCATTTTTATGTCGTTCATATTCATGGAAACAACGGAGCGACGTATGATGTGCAGAATGATTTTCCCTCTGTGGTGGAGATAACGTTTATCAATAAAAATGTTGTGGGGAACGATTGTTCACACAGTACCGCCCTGCTACCGAGAGAAGGACTTGATTATCCTAACAATCCTGCAGTCCCGGATTATTCAATTCGATTCGGGTAAGTTCGGAAAGGTAATTCCTCTCCGACACACCGGGACTCCATTCATCCAATGCAGTTACTCCTTCACAGGAGTCACTCTTGTAGCAGTAAACACATCTCCGTGGAAATGTCCCAGCAGTTCAACCACACCGGCATTGATGATTTCTTTACTCACCGGCTCATGGAGTTCAACTTTCCGTTCTGTGTTATTGATATCTTTTGCAATGAAGGAGAAAACATTTCCGTTCGCATCTCGTTCCATCGGTTGCGAACTGACAATCTCGACATTGACAATTTGATTGATTTCGCTGTTGGGCTGGAACTTACTGAAGTCTCCGAGCGTGGCAGAAGGAAAGATATAACTGTATGATACCGCAATAACAATTGTCGCGGTAATAACAAAGAGAAGAATTTTGGCGTGATTGGAGTTCATAGTTTTTTCGATTTGGCTTAATGGTTACAAGATATAATATTAGAATCTGAAGTTATTCAAACATCGGATTTTAAGGAAAAAAATCCTAAATCATAATATCGAAATTCTAAACAAATTTTAATCTCGAATGTTCAAATTCACCTGAAAACAGTAGTTTGTTTTTTTTGAATTTCGGGTTTGTTTTGCATTTCGGTCCACGACCCGTAGGAATTTCGATATTAGGATTTTTGACGTCAACCAACGGTAGTGCATAACTAGCAAAAATTCTAAGTTCTAAATACAATAAAAGATATTAGATTTGAATTTGTTTCGATATTAGAATTTAGTATTTGTTTAGAATTTAGATATTTGAAATTCGGATTTAACAGACAATGCTACCTCAAATTATCACTCCTTACAATACATTCCTCAACTTCCTCAATGTCTCCCTCATATCTTCAGAAATAAGTTTTGTATCGGCAAGCACAGGCATGAAGTTCGTGTCGCCATTCCATCGGGGAACAATGTGGAAATGGATATGTTGGTCAATTCCAGCGCCCGCAACCTTTCCGAGATTGGAACCGATGTTGAAGCCATCGGGGTTGGAGATTTTTTTAAGAGCGTTCATCATCTTCTTCAGAAGAGACATAATCTCGAGTGATTCATTATCTGTGAGTTCGGAAAAATCAGCCGTGTGCCTATACGGGACAATCATAAGGTGTCCGCTGTTGTACGGATAGAGATTCATCAGTACAAAGCAATGGTTTGCCCGGGTTACAATCAATCGCTCATCATCAAGGTTCGCCAGATGTGCTTCACAAAGAATACACGCAGTCGAATCTTTCTTCGGCTCGGAGAAAGACTCGATGTACTTTGAACGCCATGGGGAGAAGAGTTTGTTCATTGACTATTACTGTAATGGATCTACTTTTGTATATGGCTTTTTATTGAGAATATCTTTCCAGTTAGACAGTAATTCTTGCCGATGCTCGTCAGACCACTCACGAATTAACTTCATTGCTCGTTCGGGCATTTCTCCCTGTAACAATTTCCCATCTTGTATTGAAATCATCGCTTCATATTCTCCATAAATTGCATGAAAATGAGGTGGTTGATGGTCACGAAAATGGATATAAATCGAAATGCCATAGAATCGGCTAATGAGTGGCATACTCAGGTTCTCCCTGATTCAGATATTCTTCAAAGTTTAATCCCTTGATTTCCAAATAAAGTGACAAGGAATCAATATCTAATTCTTCATTCCAAGCGATAGCGCCAGATTGTTTATCTATGTACACCTGTCTAAAGAATTCCTGATTTGTAAATGGTTCGAAAACACCTTGTCCCGCAATATCACTGAGTGATACAGTTCCTTCAGTACCATCATTAAATTTAATCCAGAGTAAATAATTTGGTAATGCTTTTACTTGAGTAGGATGTAGTTTCATTTTGCTAAATGAGCGGTCAATTTCATGTGTCTAAATGTAGAGCATCAAAAAGAATTTACCAAATATTCACTCCGTGTCTCAGTGTTTATTTTAACCACTGAGACACGGAGAGCACTGAGAAAAGAATGTTATTCCTCTCCTTCAATCTTATGTTTCTGATACTCGGCAATAATCTTCTCGGTGATTTCAGCCGGGACTTGCTCGTAGTGGTCGAACTTTTGTTTGTGAATGCCACGTCCTTGCGTCATGGAACGGAGATTGGTTGAGTATCGGAAGAGTTCCTTCAACGGAACGGATGCTTTGATGATTTGATGAGAACCGTCGGAATCCATTCCGAGAATTTTTCCACGGCGACTTGAAATATCGCCCATAACGTCTCCCATGTATTCTTCGGGAACGGTTACTTCGATTTCATAAATCGGTTCAAGGAGGATGGGCTTAGCTTCGACAAATCCCTTTTTGAACGCCATACGTCCGGCAATCTTGAATGAATGTTCGTCCGAATCCACATCGTGGTATGAGCCATAGAACAGGGTCACTTTCACATCAACGACTTTATATCCTGCGATGACTCCTCCTTCCATTGCCTCTTTAACACCTTTTTCCACCGCTGGAATAAATCGTCCGGGAACGACACCACCGACAATTGCATCTTCAAATTCAAATCCCGAACCACGAACAAGCGGTTCAATTTTAATAACTACGTGTCCGTATTGTCCTCTGCCACCCGATTGTTTCTTATGCTTGTACTCAACTTCTGCCGCTCTGCCGCGTACTGTTTCCCTGTACGGAATTTTCGGCTCGGCAAGTTCTACTTCGACTCCGAACTTTGTTTTCAATCTCTTGATGACGGTCGTCAGGTGTTGTTCTCCCTGTCCGCTTAACACCGTCTGATGAAGTTCGGCATCAACACTCATAATGAATGTCGGGTCTTCTTCATGCAATGAGTGAAGTCCGGTTGCAATCTTATCCTCGTCGCCTTTTGTCTTTGAGACAATTGCCATACTGATAATCGGCTCAGGAAACTTCACTGTCTGAAGTTTTACCGAAAGTGATTTGTTACTTAACGTATTGTTTGTATGCGTGTCTTTCAGTTTCACGACTGCGGCGATATCACCGGCAAATAACTTGGCAATTTCTTTTCTCTCCTTCCCGTTCATGATGTACAACTGTGCCATGCGTTCGGATTTTCCGTTATTGTTGTTGACTAAATCCAAACCGGGAGAAATTGTGCCTGAATAGACACGGAAATATGACAGTTCACCGACATGTTGCTCGGAGACGGTTTTGAAAACAAACATCACCGGTTCTGCCGAAGGATTGCAGACAATTTGGGTCTCTTTTTTTGCTTCCGCTGTCGAGCCGGGAAGTTCACCCAAGACCGACGGCATTTCGTTCGGCGCTGAACAAGAATCAACAACAAAATCAAGCAACGATGCTGTTCCGATATTATGTGAACCTGCGGTACAGAATATCGGGAAAAGTTTTCTCAGGCGGATACCGGAGCGCAATCCCTGTGCTAATTCTTCTGCTGTCAGAGCGCCGTTTTCAAAAAACTTATTCATTAATGTTTCATCGGTTTCAGCAATCTTTTCGATTAATTGCTCCTTCATTTTCTCTGCCTTTGCTTTCAAATCGGCAGGAATGTCTGCTTCGGTATATTTTCCTTTCCCGTTCCGCTCGTATTTCAACATCTTCATTTTCAATACATCAATTATTGATTCGAATGTCAATCCTTGAGTTGCCGGAAATTGTACCGGGATAACATCGTGCGATAAACGTTCTTCCGCCATTTTCAGGACTTTATCGAAGTCCGCATTTTCATTTTCTAATTTGTTGATAACAAGAACGACACCGTTGTTATATTCCTTGGTGTACTTCCAAACGATTTCCGTTCCTACTTCGATTCCTTCCACTGCCTTCAATAACACAACAGCGGTATCGGCAACACGAAGACAACATTTTACTTCTCCTGTGAAATCCACATAGCCGGGTGTATCGAGCATGTTGATTTTTGTACCTTTCCATTCGCATGTCAATAAGGATGCGTTGATGGAGTTCTGTCGCTCAATTTCGTCGTGATGATAATCGGAAACAGTATTTCCTTCTTCAATTTTTCCAAGCCGGTTAATAGTTCCGGAAGTAAAAAGAAGCGCCTCGGCAAGCGTAGTTTTACCTGCTCCGGCATGACCAATTAAAGCGATATTACGAATGTGTTCTGCATTATATTCTTTCATAAAAATATTTCCTTGTTCTCGGTTAGATGTTAAATAAAAAAATCCTGTTCAATGAAGATTCATTAAATAAACGTAGTTGGGGTAAAATTGAATTGTTGAAAAGTAGTACAGAAGAATTTCTGTAGAATGGAAGTTAAAACTTGGTTGCCTCTCAAGCAGTGTTGACGCTTTGAATCTTTCCTCACTTCAGCCCGCTCTTCGTTGTGAAGAGCGGGGCGTTGAAGTGAGGCAAACTCCTTGCCGATGGTATTCAAACTCAGCATTGGTTATCCCCGGACACGGTCAACGACTCCTCGTATTCCTCTGATAATTGAAGAGAGAATATTCAACGCTTCAAAAATCGGTTCTTGTACTTTTTGTTGTATTCGTTGTTGAAACTCAACGATGTTATCTGAGATGCCTTTCACTGAGCGAATTGTTTGTCCTACCATCTCGACCTGTTCTTCGATGTTGGCAGTGACACTTTTTATTCGCGTCGTGATGACTTCAAGATTTTCAAACACAGGTATTGCCTTTGAACTGATTTCGCGTATGTCCTGCTCAATTTGTTTGAGAATATCACGCACACGAATGATGGTGACAATCAAATACACACTGAGGACAGAAACACACGCCAATGCAATTACCTGCATAAAGACTAAAAGTGATTCCACAAAAGTTCCTGCTGTAAATTACGGATGTTGTGAAGAAGTTACAGAGTTAATTACTTTCTTTTTTATATGAATCAACTCCGGCACGAAATGCAACGTTGACTTTTTTCGCTTCTTCTTCTGCCCGAACTTTTGCAGTCGAAATCAACTTATCTGCATCATCGAGCAAGTGACTTGCCTGTTCTTTTGCGTCGTTGATGATTTGGTCCGAACGACGCTTTCCTTCGTTGATAATATCAGCCGCTTTCGTTCGTGCGAGGTGAAGTTTTTCGGCAACTTCATCTTTCAGATCGCCGGCTTTTTCTTTGATTTCGCGGCGTAATTCTTTTCCGCTCTTCGGTGCATAGAGAAGCGCAACAATCGCTCCTACAACCGCGCCGGAGAGAAAACCAATCATTAAGCCTTTTGCCATTCCATTGTTTTCTTCAGCCATAAAAATTTCTTGTTCTAATTGTAAGTTTGAATGGTTTGAAAGTAGTTACAAATTGATTAAAAAACAACTTGGGATATTTGGAATTATTGTCATTTATCCATCATCACTGAGGCTGTCCGAAAAGTCCTTCATCATTCGACATTCCTTGTTCGACATTTGATATTCAAGTAAATAACGAATATCGAAAGACGAATTCTTAATTCCGAAGTTGCCTTTCGGACAGCCCCTCGGGGATGGACGAGAATCGTTCAAGTAAATGAAACGTTTCTCTTGCTTTCATAAAATATTCTTAAAGAAAAACCTGCGCGACAAACCGACCGGTTTGTCACACAGGTTTCATTCTAACGTTTCTTCTTCTTATGACGCATCTTCCGCAGGCGTTTTTTCCGCTTATGTGTTGACATCTTGCGGCGTAAGCGTTTTTTTCCACTTGGCACGTGTGTTTTCTCCTATGATGGATTATTGAATGAGTGTTGTTGAATTAACATTTTTGCTTTCTGTCCCGTTTCCGTTGTCGAATCCAGGGTTGCACATTGTTGGAACCAGTTTTTCGCTTTGTCCATGTTGCCCATGTGCAGGCTAACAATTCCTAAATTAAAATATCCCATTTGATGTTTCGGGTCATGTTGCAATGCCGTCTCCATCTCTTTCTCTGCAAGCATAAGATACTCATGATGCTTGACCGAATCAAGTAAGGATAATTCAAAATATGAAACACCTAAGTCAACCCGTGCATTTGGGTCGGTCGGATTTTTCACTAAATACTTTTGATATTCATTCACTGCGCGACCAAACATCCGAACATCCTGCAAACGATTTGCAAAGCGTAACTGCGTCTGCATGTCATCCGGATTTTGTTGTACCGCTTCTTCCAATGCCTGAACTTCTTGTAACATCTCCTGTGGAATAACAGGTTGTTGTCTTTGCACCGGAGCCACTTTCCTGGGCGCCGGTTCAATTTTTTCTTCGTCCGATTGAAGCACGACAAGCACGATTATAAAAATCACAGCCATCGCTACAGTAATTTTCCAACTCTGCAACGATTTCAGTGGCGGAGTTTTTTCCGTTGCAGATACGTTCTCTTTTGATTTTGTTGATTCAACCTGCTTCGCTACTTCCGAACCAGTTGGAACTCCACAACTCTCGCAATACAGGGATGTTTGTTTATTTTCAAACCCGCACATCTGACAGGTAATAAGTGAACCACCTTCAACATTAACAGATTCTTTCGACTGAGCAGCCGATTCGTTCCATGTAAGTTTCGTTCCGCATGAACTGCAAAACTTATCGCCGAGAGCGACTTCTTTACTGCACGATGGACAAAGTATTTTGGGTGTCATGGAAGAAAAATTACTCAACAATTGTTGGTTGTCGTTTCATCAACTTATCGTTGACCATTCCTTTGAGTTCTTTCGAAACCTTAAAGATAGGAACGAAATGTTCATCAACCATCACCTGTGCGCCTGTGCGAGGATTTCGCGCAACTCTCCCCTTCCGCTTCTTCGTCTTAAAACTTCCGAAGCCGCGAATCTCAATATTCTTTCCCTCCTTCAGCGCCTCAATGACTGTTTGAATAAATCCGTCAACGACGGCTTCTGTTTCAACTTTTGTAAGTCCTGTACCGGAGGCGATATGGTCAACAATATCTGCTTTCGTCAAAGTGTTATTCCTTCGAGTTGTATAACATGTGTGATGTACGAATTAAAATCCTTGTGGTATTCTGTATTGCAAAATCGGTTGATGCAGTATCTGATTTTTCAAATCGGTAAACTCAGGAACCTCTGCATCGTTCATAAGTAAATCGAACAATGTGGTTTTCTTTTTTGCTTCTTTCACAATTGATGGTTCACCGCTGATGCCTGCAAGTTCAGCGGCAATACCGACAGCATCTTCAAACGTTCCGAGCGTATCAACCAATCCCAATTCCAATGCCTGCTCTCCGGTGAATACTCTTCCGTCGGCATACTTCACCAACGTATCATGTTCAATTCCCCGTTCATCTTCAACGACGCCAATGAATTGTTTATGAACATCATCCATCAAACTTTGAAAATATTCTTTATCATCAGCAGTCATTTTTCTAAAAGGATTTCCTGCATCCTTCATCTTCCCGCTCTTGATTGTGTTCATCGTGATTCCGATTTTTCCCATCAACGAATCGAACTGCATGAACTGAGAAATGACACCGATTGAACCGGTCAACGTTCCCTTATTTGCTACAATTTTATTTGCCCCGCAAGCAACATAATATCCGCCGCTCGCCGCAAGCGAACTCATGCTCACCACAACAATCTTCCCTGTCTCACGAATCTTCCTCACTTCCTCATAAATTTCCTGACTTGCCGCAACACCGCCGCCGGGAGAATCTATGCGTAATAAAATTGCCTGAATCGAACGGTCTTCATGAAACTTCTTGAGTTGACGAACAATCTCCTCCGAATCAAGAATCACACCCTTTATCTCGACCACTGCAATCTTTTCCCCCGAACCATGAAACACGATTTCCTCTTTTCGGTCAACGCTTTTCAGCATCAGCCAAAACATAAGGACGGAAACCGTAGTTAACAGTCCAAGTCCGAGCAGGACAAAGAGAAATATTTTTGTTGATTTATTCACAAGTAATTCAGTTGTTCTATACCAAAATCTAAAATCAAGACCGTTAAGTCATTGATTTTGCGTCCCATTATACGAAAAGAAGGGTGAAAATTCAAAAAACGAAATTGATGTTCATTGTTTGACGCCTTTTAATCAAAATCAAACAACTCTCCAAGGAAAGATTTTTTCCTCCGTTTGTAATATTCAGTGGATTGGAATTTATCATCATCATTATCGTTATAACGTCTCTCGCGAAAATTATCCTCATTTTTCTTCGGTCCAAACTCAATTTCGGATGAACGTTCAAGGATTTTTTCAAGTTCTCCCCTGTCCAACCAAATCCCACGGCATTTCGGACAGTAATCTATTTCAATTCCTTGTTTTTCACTCAGTAATAAATCAACGTTACAGACAGGACATTTCATGTTATTTTTCTTTCTTTTTTATTAATGAATAAATGATTGATGAGCCAATCAGGGCAATGATGATAATAAGAGACCAACTAATTGGAAATTTTCCACCAAATGCTTCGTTTAACCAAGCCATTTTTAAACCAACGAAAACAAGTACGAGGCCCAAACCATACTTGATGTATTGAAATTTATGTATTACTCCTGCTAACATAAAATACATCGCCCGTAAACCGAGTATAGCAAATACGTTTGAGGTAAAGACAATCAAAGGTTCGTTCGTGATTGCAAAAATTGCAGGAACTGAATCAACGGCAAAAATAATGTCGGAAACTTCGATAAAGAGAAGCGCTACCATTAAAGGAGTGGCATACAATACTTGCTCCCTTCTTAAGAAAAATTTTTGCCCTTCGATAGTTGGTGTTACAGGGAAAATTTTTGTAAAGAGATTGATTATTGGATTTTTTTCAGGTTCGATTGGTTTTTCCGGTGCGAAAATGATTTTTCCGCCAGTCAAAATCAGAAAGATACCAAAGAAAACAACAATCCATTGGTACGAAAGAAGAATCGAACCCATTGCAATAAAGAGAATTCGGAATATCAGAGCTCCTATGATACCAAAAAATAAAACCCTGTGCTGATATTTTAACGGTATAGCGAAGAAACTGAAGACAACAACAAAGACAAAGATATTATCAATAGCTAACGTTTTTTCTACTATGAATCCGGTGAGAAACTCAAGTGCAACTTGTTTAGCAGCAAGTTCGGAATTGAATCCTGGGAGCGTAGTCAGTCGGGCATCCGATTCAAATATTCCTTGAGAAAAATAGTACAGGAGTACGTTGAATATGAGAGCAAAAGAAATCCAAACAACACTCCAAGTGAGTGATTCTTTAAATGAAACCTCATGCGCATCTCTGTGAAAGACACCCAAATCTATCGCCAGCATAACAAGAACAAATGCTGTAAAACCTGCATAGAAGTGCCAATAATCTGCAAACGGGAAGAGTATTATATTTTCCATAATGAATTTTTACACTAAACTCTTTATAGGTTGAAAAAGTTCAATAACAAAAAAGGGTCGCTTGCGACGACCCTTCTGATAGAAATAAGTCATGAAGTATTTGTTCTGATTTAGTACCGAGTCAACAGCAAACAATAAACTGTAACCAAGAACCGAAAACCAGTAACCCGTGAAGTTTACTTCACTTTCACTTCGATTTCCTTCGGTTTTGCTTCTTCAACTTTTGGCAGGGAGATTTCCAAAATGCCATTGTTGTAGGAAGCCTCGATTTTGTCTGCCTTCACTGAAGTCGGCAGTGAGAACGAACGTTGGAATGAACCGTAGCAACGCTCCATCCGGTGATAGTTCTTCTCTTTCGATTCTGTCACCGATTTCTTCTCTCCTTTGATGGTGAGAACCGAATTGGCAACGTTAATCTTTACATCGTTCTTATCAACTCCGGGAAGTTCGACATGAACGAGGAATTCGTTTTCCTTCTCAAGAATATCAACCGGAGGCAACCAAGCACACGCAGTCTCATCCTCTACAACTCCGCCCCGGAGAAATCGGTCGAACATGCGGTCCATTTCCCGTTGCATCGTTGTAAATTCATTTGTGACATCGTTTGCCGGATGCCATGCTGTGACATCTCTGAGAGGTTTCCATCGAATAACTGACATAAATATTTTCCTTTATATTGTGAATGATTGATTGAATGATTGTGCTTCTTCTATTTTCAATCATTGTGCCAAAAGGAAGACTTTGTTTTTTGTTTGAAATCAAAGTAATATAAATCTTGTTCCATCTTCCATTGTCAGGCTGTCTTTTTTGGAGCAAATTTTTCATCGCTTGGCTGTCAATCTGTCGTATCAGAGAAATGTAAAAACCGTAAACTGAAAACAGGAAACAGGAAACTTCAAACCAAAACTAAAAACCCAAAACTACAAACTAAAAATTCTTACAGGTGCAAAGTTTCCAAATACCGTTCGGTATCTATCGCCGCGGCGCAACCTGAACCTGCCGCTGTAACAGCTTGACGATAAACAGAATCTGCTACATCACCTGCCGCAAATACTCCGGGAATATTTGTCGCAGTTGAACCCGACTTCACTTTAATGTATTCCTTTTCATCCATTTCAATCTGTCCCTTGAACAGCGATACATTTGGTTGATGTCCGATTGCGACAAACAAGCCATCCAGTTTCATTTCATTAACGCCACCTGTCTTGAGATTTTTTAGACGAACACCTGTAACTGATTTTCTCCCGTTTTCCTCTTTTCCAAGCACTTCCTCAACTGCCGAGTTCCAAATGAAAGAAATTTTCGGATTTGCCATTGCCCGTTCCTGCATAATCTTTGATGCACGAAGTTGGTCCCTTCGATGAATGACATGTACTTTTGAAGCGAACCGTGTTAAATAATTAGCTTCCTCCAGCGCTGTATCACCGCCGCCGACGATTGCTACTTCCAATCCTCTGAAAAAGAATCCGTCGCATGTCGCACAGGCAGAAACTCCGTAGCCCATAAATTTCTTTTCTGATTCGATGTTCAACAATTTTGCTGATGCTCCTGTCGAAATGATAACTGAGTCAGCAGTGTATTCTTCCGTATCAGACCAAACTTTGAACGGACTCTGAGAGAAATCCACTTTGGTAACATCCTGAAAGAGCGTCTTGGCATTAAACCGTTGCGCCTGTTTTCTGAATAAATCCATCAATTCAGGACCGAGAATCCCTTCAGGAAATCCGGGATAGTTTTCGACTTCTGTCGTAATCGTAAGTTGTCCACCGGGCTGATGTCCTTCAAAGACAAGCGGGTTAAGATTTGCTCGTCCTGTGTAAAGCGCGGCAGTCAATCCTGCCGGACCTGAGCCGATAATAATTACTTTGTAATGATTGTTCGAGTTCATGTATTTTCCTTTTCTTTCTGTTTCATTGTATCTAAAATAACTTGTGCGTTTCGTCTAAGCCCCTGAACTTTCGTTCGCTTAACAGGACTACGATGAAATCGTTTTGAAAATTCTTCTTGTGTAATTGATGCAAGTTCCTCCAACAAAGGCGCTTGATTGAATTCTCTTGGAGAAAATTCTTGCATTTCAGTTTCTTGTCCGAACTTGTGATTCCAAGGACAAACATCCTGACAGATGTCGCAACCGTAAATCCATTTGTCAAACTTCTCACCTAACTCCTTTGCAATCTCACTCCTATGCTCAATAGTCAAATACGAAATACATTTGTTTGCATCCACAACATACGGTTCAACGATTGCATCTGTCGGACATGCTTCGATACAGAGTGTACAATCACCGCAATGGTCAGTTGTAGGAAAATCGTACTCGAATTCAATATTCAGGATGATTTCACCAAGAAACAGCCACGAACCATATTCCTGTGAAATAACATTCGTGTGTTTCCCTTCCCAACCGATTCCTGCCCGTTGCGCCCACACTTTGTCCATGACCGGACCTGTATCAACATAGACCTTCCCAACAGTTTCCAGCTTTTGCTGTTTGATGAATTCAAGCAACGTTTCCAATCGTTTTTGAATAATCTCATGATAATCATCTCCCCAAGCATAGCGCGA
This sequence comes from Ignavibacteriota bacterium, assembly GCA_016212665.1. Classification (NCBI taxonomy): domain Bacteria; kingdom Pseudomonadati; phylum Ignavibacteriota; species Ignavibacteriota bacterium. Next base: position 32,007 of record JACREZ010000005.1, on the reverse strand, counting down.
AATTTTCCCTGATTCAATGTTCGATGAATGTTGAACAGGAGTGTAGTAATTCATTGCTACGCAAAGCATTGACTTCGCTTCAGGAAGAATCAGTGTAGGGTCAATTCGCTTTTCAAATCCCCGTTCCATCCACGACATGGATGCGTGATAACCTCGACTTAACCACTCCTGTAACTGTAATGATTCTGCATCAAGTCGTGTAATCGGTGCAATGCCAACCTTGCAAAAACCAAGTTCGAACGCTTTCTCCTTGATAATGTTTTTAAGTGATTGCATCCATCATCTTGTAGTTTGATGCAGAAAAATCAAAAACGATTCACCATGAAATTGTCATTGCGAGCGAAGCGAAGCAATCTAATTTTTGAAAGTGGAACAGAATGCGGGATTGAGAGTACCCTGCTCCACCCCTCGCAAAAACGGTTTTCCGTATTCCAACACATACTCATTATTTGAAATCAACTACTTTATCGAATGAGTAACCTTTATCCGTCAATTTGACCGTTCCGGCAACAGTATTCGGGTCATGCTCAAAAAAGAGGAGCCAATGTTCCTCTGTTGCTTGTTTCAAAATCTTCTTTCGTTCTTCGAGCGTTACCAACGGACGTAAATCATACGCCATGATATATGGCAACGGAACATGCGCCGTTGTTGGAAACAAATCACAACAATGTAACAAAGTCGAGTTCCCGTCAGAGATTTTCGGTAATTGTTGAGCGGCTGTATGTCCGTTCACCACAACCATTTGGATGTTGGGAAATAACTCAACTTCTCCATCAACAAACTCAAGTACTCCATGCTCTTTGAGAGGCATGAAGTCATCGTACATAAAACTTCCTTTGTCTCGTTCGGTTGGATTCATCGCCTGTTCCCAATGCGCCTTCTGAACATAATACTTGGCATTTCTGAAAGTCGGTCGAAGCACGCCGTTCTCTTTTACTGTCGAACCTCCAGCGTGGTCAAAATGGAGATGCGTAAGAATTACATCCGTGATGTCATCCGCAGTCAATCCGATTTCTTGCAATGATTTGTTCAACTCAAACTGAGTCATATCAAGTCGGTAAATATCAACCTGTTTCTCGGTGAACTTCGAGCCGTTTCCATTATCAATAAGTATTTTTCGACCATTGCCAATCAACAATAATGCTCGGGCGGCAAGTGTAATTCTGTTTCGCTCGTCAGGTGGATTCGTTTTACTCCACAATGGTTTGGGAATAATGCCGAACATTGCGCCTCCATCGAGCGCAAATCGTCCGGTTTCTATTTGATATAATTCGTAGTTACCAATCATCATATTTGTTCAATCAAAAATAACCAAAACTCAAACCAATAACCTCTAACCGATATACAACAGTAAATAAAAAGAGGTCGGAAGGAATGAACCAACCGACCTCAAATCAAACATCAGTCGAGAGTTAAGCGTTCTTCCTGAAGTGAGAGTTTGTTTCACTCAAATCATTGAATGCTCTATCAGGGTGAATTTGTTTTGCTCTGTCAAAAAGTAGTTCTTCACTTTCGACATGATTCGGGTCAGGGACACAGCAATCAACGGGACATACCGCCGCGCATTGTTCCTGATCAAAGTGACCTACACATTCCGTACATTTTTCAGGAACGATGTAGTAGAAATCGTTTGAGAGTGCATCAAACATTTGTCCGTTGAACTCGTACTGTGCTCCGCCTGCGTAGATTGCAGTGTTCGGACATTCGGGTTCACACGCGCCGCAATTGATACATTCTTCGGTTATCATTGTTGCCATAAAAGGTCCTTTAGTTATTGTTCAGTGGTAAAGTAATTTCGGTATTTGTGTTTCGTCAACTTCGACTCTCTCTCCTTCTAAACCTTTGCCTGCGAGCGTAAGCCATTTTGGAATTTCATTCATCACAGAATCCACGTCGAGAGTTCGATGATGCGGACGGTACTGTTCTAATTTTTGTTGCGCTTTCGTCCATTGGCTATGCGCACCTTTGAAATTTTTGTTCAGGAAGTGATAGAAGCCGACAGAAATTTGAATCAATCCTTGAAGAAACAACCGGTCATGACCTCGTGTTTCGTGCCATAAATCCTCAAGCGTGTCGTGACATTCAAAGAACATGTGATTATTAAACTCATCAATTCCACGCTTGAATTGCTCTTCATTCATTCGGGCGTAAGTATAGCAAAAAGGGGGAAAATATCCAATAAAATTTAGTGGGTTGTAACAACATAGTTATGCAACCATCCTGACATGTGGAATCGCACGTTTGTCAGCAACACGAATCTGCGTAGATGAAAGAGTCAGAACGGCAATCGTCTCACCTCCAAGCGTTACAAATTCTACTTCATAACCGTCAGAGTTTGTGTACGAGTGGACGATGATACCGACATCTCCTTTTTGAAGATGATGCTCAGGTACATCGGTAGTCAATACGACTGTATCAAGTTCATTTAGCATATTCATTCCTTATTTAAATTATAGTGGAAATGCTGTAACAAAGTGAGGGTTTATTTTTTCTTTGTCAATCACCCAGATTGTCCTAATGAGAGGATTACGTCCATCGGGCGTTTGTATGTTCCCATCAATCACATAACGTGTCCCATGTGGAGATGATTGGACAGAAGAAACTTCAAACTCCACCACAAGTTTTCGCAATGCTTCTCTTAGTATTTCCCATCGTTGTAATTCAAAACCAAATCGTTTAAGGTAATTTGCTTTCGTTCTTCCTATCGGATGAACATCAGAAAGAAGGTACTCAGTAATTTTCTTCTTTGCAATTACTACGTTTTCAGCATTAGGCAAGTACATAGTTTTATTTTGTAATCCAAACCATCAGATATTAAAATACCTCGCCTCCGGATGATGCACAATAATCGCATCCGTACTCTGTTCAGGAACAAGTTGAAATTCCTCCGTTAATTCAACACCGATTCGCTCAGGTTTCAGTAATTCAAACAACTTTACATGGTCTTCGAGATTCGGACAGGCAGGATAGCCAAAACTGTATCGTGAACCTTGATATTTCTGACTGAACAGTTTCTTCATCTCAGGAGAATCGTTCTGTGCAATCTTAAGTTCCTCTCTGATTCTTTTATGCCACATCTCCGCCAACGCTTCAGTAGCTTCGACACTCAATCCATGAAAGTAGAGATAATCTTTGTAATTGTTTGATTTGAACAATTCCTGTGCATACTCCGATGCAACGTTCCCCATCGTTACTAAATGAAAAACAACTACATCAACTTTACCTGAGTCTTTCGGAGCGAAGAAATCAGAAATACAAAGGTGGCGGTCTTTGGATTGACGAGGATACGTGAAGCGAAGATTTCGGATTTCACCCGCCTGCCAAAGCGAAGCGGCGGGCAGGGATTTCGGATTGCGGATTACTTCATCGTTGTGGCAAACAATCAAATCATTTCCATCGGAGTAACAAGGAAAATAGCCATACACAACCTTCGGTTGTAATAACTTTTCACTTTTTACTTTTAACTTTAACTTCTCTAACTCAGGGTAGATTTTCTCCTCCAACAATCTCTCGTATTCGGATGGAGCCATCTTCCCCTTCCTCACCTGCCATTGCCCGCGAAAGAGAGCAACTTCATTGATGTACTTGAATACTTCATCAAGCGAAATATCTTCGATGACTTTTGTTCCCCAAAAAGGCGGCGTTGGTATTTGCTCTGCCGGTTTGATTGAAGAGAGTATTTGTACTTCATCCGATTTCAATGACAATGCAATCTTCGCTTCCAATCCTGTTAGAGTTTCTTCCTCGTCAGTTTCAAGTTCGGAAACTATTTCACTTTGTTCGATTGGAATTCCACTTGCTTTGTTTGAAGCAAGTTCTTCCATAAAATGTAATCCATCGAACGCATCGTTCGCATAAGAAAGTTTGCCTTTGTAAACCGGCTTCAAATCCTGTTCGACATATCTACGCGTTAGCGCGGCGCCGCCAAGCACGACAGGAATAGTAACATTCTGCTCGTTCATCACTTCAAGATTTTCTTTCATGATGAGCGTTGATTTCACCAACAAACCGCTCATTCCGATTGCATCGGCATTGTGTTCTTCTACAGCATGAAGCATTGTCTCAATCGAACATTTGATTCCGAGATTGACAACTTTGTAACCGTTGTTTGTCAGAATAATATCAACCAAATTCTTTCCGATGTCGTGGACGTCTCCCTTCACCGTTGCAATCACCATCGTTCCCTTTGATGTTGAATCTGCTTTATCCATGAATTGCTCAAGATGCGCGACGGCAGACTTCATTACCTCAGCAGATTGAAGAACAAACGGCAATTGCATTTGTCCGCTTCCGAATAATTCACCAACGGTCTTCATTCCATCAAGCAAAATATTGTTGATGATTTCCAACGGGGGATATGTTTTCAGGGCTTCATCCAAATCTTTCTGCAAGCCAACTTTATCGCCGTCAATAATCCTGTTCTTCAATCGCTCTTCAACAGTTCCCGACTGTACTTTGGCTTCCTTCTTCTCTCCTTTTTGTGAAGCAAAGTGTGCCATCAATTCAGTGAGCGGGTCGTAAACACATTTCACGGTTCCGTCAATCGTCTCAAACTTGCGTTCATCAAAAATCAACTGACGACAAAGTTCTCTCGCCTTCTCATCAAGTTTGAACAGAGGCATTATCTTCGCTGCATGAACGATTGCTAAATCCAATCCTGCCTCAACTGCATAATGCAGAAACACGCTATTGATTGCATGTCGTGCATGTGGTGACAATCCAAAAGAAATATTACTGACTCCAAGAAGTGTTTTGACTTCAGGAAATTCTTTCTTGATGAGTTTGATTGCTTTAATCGTTTCAATTCCTGCCCGTCTGAACTCTTCATCACCGGAACCAAGTGTAAACGTCAGCGTATCGAAAATAAGGTCGTGCGGTTTCATCTTGTATTTATTTACTACCAAATCATATATTCGTTTGGCAATAGCAAGTTTATGTTCCGCCGTTTTTGCCATTCCCTGCTCATCAATCGTGAGAGCGATAACCGCCGCGCCGTACTTTTTACACAACGGAACAATCTTATTGATTCTCTCTTCTCCGTCTTCAAGATTGATGGAGTTGATAATTGATTTCCCTGCAATGAGTTGCAACGCTTCTTCAATCACCGGCGATTCAGTTGAATCAATGACAATTGGAAGAGTTACTTGTGTGTTGAATCGAGTAATGATTTCGTGCATGTCGCTTGTTTCATTTCTCCCGACATACGCCGCGCAAACATCAACCATGTGCGAGCCTTCTCTTGCCGCATCTTTACCCATTCCAACAATTCCTTCCCAATCTTCTTTTGCAAGAAGGTCGCGGAATTGCTTGCTTCCGTTCGCGTTCGTTCGTTCACCAACAAACAAGGGAGGATTATCAATCTGAAGCGGAATAGATTGATACAAACTCGACACACTCGGTGTGAAACTCCAATTCCGTTTTGTTGGCGCGAGATTTCCAACTGCCTTCACAAGTTGGCGAATATGTTCCTTCGTTGTGCCGCAACAACCGCCGACGATGTTCACTCCCAAATCTTTTACAAAGTGAGATAAATAATGTGTAAAATCTTCCGGCGACAAATGATAGTGCGCTCTTCCACCAACATTTTCCGGCAATCCCGCATTCGGCATAACAAGAATCGGCTTAGGACTGTTCGAGCAAAGATATCGGACATTCTCCGACATTTCTTTCGGTCCCGTTGCGCAGTTCATCCCAATTACATCTACATCGAACGGTTCGAGAGAAGTCAATGCCGCTGCAATCTCGGTTCCCAGCAACATCGTTCCCATGGTTTCAATCGTAATGGATACAATAACCGGAACTCGTGTTCGAGTTTCTTCAAAATATTCGAAGATGCCGTACAACGCGGCTTTTGTTTGAAGAATATCCTGACACGTCTCGACGGAAAGCAAATCAACGCCCCCTTCAACCAATCCTTTTGCCTGAATCTTAAACGACTCAGCCATCTCTTTGAATTTGATATGACCAAGCGAAGGAAGTTTTGTGGTCGGTCCGAGCGAACCGCAGACAAACCGTTGATGATTGTTTGATGAAAAGTCCGTCGCAACCCGTTTTGCAATTTGCGCCGCTTTGAAATTCAACTCATAAGCACGCTCGGTTAAATTGTATTCTGCCAAAACAATGGACGTTCCTCCAAACGTATCCGTTTCAATCACATCGCAACCGGCATCGAGATAATCTGCATGAACATTCTCCACAGCGGACGGTTTTGAAATAACAAGATACTCATTGCATCCGTTAAGATGCTCACCGCCGAAATCATCTGCAGTTAAGTTCTGTCCTTGCAGGTGCGTTCCGGTAGCGCCGTCGAAGACGAGAACTTTTTCTTTTAGAATATCTATGAATTGTTTCATGCTAAGGCTTATGTTTCAGGATTATTGTTTTTGTTTCATGTGGAATCTGCCTGTAACGTTATAGCGATTTACCACAAAGCGCACAAAGTCTTCACAAAGAACTCAAAGAAAAGATTCCATCTCTGTGAACTTTGTGAAAATTCTTTGTGACCTTTGTGGTTAAGTTTATGAACGTAGCAGAATTGTTTCCTGAATTTTACTATATCGTAAGTGGTCGAACACTGAATATCTCATCAGTTGTTCGAAATCATCTCCGGTATCACGCTCGATACGAACGAGAACGAATACAACGCCAAGCCATTCGAGCGGGAAGTGAGTTTGAGTTTATGTTCACCGAACGTTTTGTTCTTCACAAGGTTGTAGAGTTTCGGCTCGTTCACTAATACAAAACTTCTTCCCTCCTCATCAATCCGGATGTCTTCGCCTTTGTTCAGCAACGTTAAGAAGTTTCCATCCTGAGCAACAAACACTTGAAAGTTTTTTTCCCCTTCCGGCTTCAACACGGCGTTCACTTCTTTCGCTTGATATTGTACCATGACTCCCCCCTCATCCCCTTCGCTATCGTCCAACTTCAAAAATTCTCTGTGGGCGTACCAGTTGCCTTGCAAGTACAATCTTCCTTCGAGATAAAATCCCGGGTCTTCAAAATAGGTGGTGCATTGCGGGACAAATCCCTCGACGTTTCCAATTGAGCGATGCTGAAAGCCCGCAAGTATTTCCGGTGTGGTTTTATAGGAGATTGCCCCATGCTTATCCTCATCACGAAGGGGAGCCATTATCTCAGGCAACTCTGCGCGGTAACCCGATTCTGTTACAAGCGCCTGAATTGCCTTCTCTAAATCTTTATACGCACCGACTCCTTCCTGAACATATCGAATGAATCCATATTTGTCAATCAATAAACAAGTAGGGTACGTTCGGAAACGAAATGAATTACCGATAGAATGGTCTCTATCAAGCACGACGGGATAATTGAGACGAAATTTCTCAATTGCCTTGCGTACCTCGAACGGGTCGGCGGCGAATGGAAACTCCGGCGTGTGCACTCCGATGACGACCAAATTTTTATCAGCGTAGCGACGATACCATTCCTTCACATACGGAAGCGTGTTCATGCACGCCTGAGAAGTGTAATCCCAAAAATGAATACACACCACCTGACCACGCAATGCCGTCAGCGGAATAGGGTCGGAGTTAAACCAAAAATCTCCGTAAATCTCAGGAGCGCGATGTGTTTGTTGAAGTATTTCCATTCAGTCGTTTCTTTGAAAATTGCTGTGAAAATATAGAAAAAAGGGGGAAGGAAAACAATTTGCCTTATGATTGACAATTGACGATTTAGGATTGAGGGATCGAGATGATAACCATATTCAATAATTCTGAACTTTAGCAACTGCTTCCAAAACTTGTTTCACAATTTTTGGATGAAGAATTTTTACTCCATGAAACGGGAGTACAATTCTGACTGAATTCTTTATGTAGATATGATGACTTCCTTTTACTCGTAACAATTCGAAACCTGCGTCATAAAGAATTTTCTCTGCCTCCTTCGCAGTTAGTCGTAACTGTTTAGACAACAGCCACCTCAAGAGACGTTGTCAGTATCTCTTTGCTCAATACCGTACTTCGTTCTTCGCTGTCAAGCGTCTCTAAATATAATTCGATTGCTTCCTTGATATTTGCCATTACTTCTTCAAGTGTTTCACCTTGAGTCTGACATCCTGATAAGCCGGGACAGTAGGCATAATAACCATAATCATCTTTTTCGATTACAACATTCGTTTTGTAGTTCATAATACCGTTAGTTTACTGTTGTGTTAAATTTGCACAAATATATTGAAATGAAGTTACATACAAAATATTCTTGGCAATGAGTGGTAAGAAAGTAGTAGCCGATTATCAAATCGGCAATGACGCAATTACACTAAATGTTTACTATACTTTTTCACACCTACCAGAGGCGGGGTTTTTGCTGGGAAGTCACGCCTGTCTGCTCAATCTACGATACCGTAGGTACGAGTTGTAAACCTTTGGCATGAGACCACTCCGTGACCTTCGCATTCGTGCCACATTGTGGACCGTGACACCCAAGGGAACCAGCGTCTTGTGGTGGTTATGTGTTTAACAAGAGTGGTGTAAATCCCGCCTGACGAAAGTGTTCATCAGAAGTTAACGCGTCCGTCAAATCTTCATCTTTCGTCACAACAAAAGAAATGCAATCCGTTAATCCCCAATCCTTATCTCGGTGCGAGTCATAATATTTTACTGCACGATGGAAGAGAGTTCTATCTACTGAAACAACATTCAGGTTGACCGTGAGATAACAACTATTGATAAACGTTACCGCAACGGGACGGTCTTTCCGGGATAATGCGTTTCCTACCTCCGTCAATACAGCTTCTGTAATCCATACTTCCTTGGCTGATTCAACACGAGAGAAGAGCTCTTCCGCTTTTCGGTGGAATTCATCTCGCGGATTTAACAAAGCAACTATATACGCAGTATCAAGAAAGAAGCGGTCGTTACTCATTCTTTTTCTTCACGCCGTTTAGAGACTCCATACAAATAATGGTCGTGTTCTGCCGACCAATCTTTTGGTCCCTCAATTGTTCCGGTAGTTCTTTTTAAGAACTCCCAAAGATTTTGACCGTTTGCTTTTTCTTTTGTCTCCTCTATGGTAATACGGTAGTGGGAGTTCGGTTGCAAACGCACCGGCTCATCGGGACGTAAAACCTCTCCATCGTACATTGCTGTAATTGTTTGTTGCATAGTTGTCTTTCGTTTTTGCAGTTGTAAGGTACAAATTTCAACTTCAATTTTCAATAGTTCATTTTCAGTCGTTCCCCCCTATACTGAAAGGCCACGCCTGTCTGCTCTATCTATGATACCGTAGGTACGAGTTGTAAACCTTTGGCATGAGACCATTCCGAGATAAACGTTCGCGTCACGGTGTGTACCGTGACACCTAAGGGAAAATTAACTCTCGTTCTACGCTCCGGCGTTAGTACTAGGCGAACTTATACACCGAAATGCTGACGAATGTATCGTTGAACTTCTGCCATCACCATCGGTTGTGCTTTACCGATATAATGGATAAATCTTCTTTTATCAAATGATGATAGTTGATATGTCTTGATTATTGAATCTATAAGCTAACGGTTGATATCATCTTTCACCAACAAAATATCGTATACTTCTTTGCGCTCTATTTTTGTTGATATTGGCATCACGGTTACTAACGGTGAAACTGTTGTCAGTACATCGGATTGAACTACCAAAGCCGGACGTACTTTTCGATACTCTCTCCCGATGCATGGGTCAAAGTTGACTAAATAAATACAACCGTAATGGAGTTCCATTATTGAAGAGTTAAGTAATACTGAATATCTTCTTTACTCAGAAAATCATCACTTTCTACATCATTCAAGCACGCTAATTCATAATCATCTTGAATGAGTTCCTCTTGCTGATTTGAAATTACCGTAACAACTAATTTGTCATTCTTTTTCAAACTCATCGGTTCGTCAAGTCGAATTGTATGACCATCGTAATAAGCATGTGCAGTTTGCATGGTTTTCTCTTTGATTTGTTTCAAAAATTCACAGAAAGAAAATACTTTTTTTTCTAAGGAATTGCAATGTTGGGCGCTTGTTCTATTTGAATATGTACTTCCCGCCGGTGTGAAAACCAAAAGATGTTAGAAGCGAGATATAACCATGAAGATATTGTTGAACGCCATGCCTGCGGCAGGCAGGCGGAGCGTCTGATGTTACATTCCCACGCTGATAACTGATTGGGAGCGTGGGAACGAGGTGAACGAACCTTTACGGTGTGGAAAGTGACACCCAAGAGAAAAGTTTTTAGAAGCGAGACGTTGCCATGAAGATATTGTTGGACGCGGAGCGTTTGAGGTTACAGTCCCACGCTGATAACTGACTGGGGGCGCGGGAACCAGATGAAAATGGCAATATAGAAATTACTGTTTTCAAAATTTTGGAGTGGGTAGACTTCCCGGTCCAGAGAACTTTACAAGGTCAATCTTATTTTCTTTGTTACGTTCCCATTTTTCATTGAAGTACTCAAGAAAAGCTATGAAAACGCCCGTATTAGTTCTCGTGAATTCAACATCAGGTAGCTCGACTGATGCACTAGATAAAAAATAACCATGATGGAGATAATCGTTGTTATCACCAGGATTGTCTAAGATATACATTGGCATGCCAGGCAAATCCTCATAATAACGTATTTCGAGAAGTTCAGTTCGCTTCTTCTTATCTTCTGCTACAATTGCTTGAAAATGGCTTATGTATCCATATATTGCTGGGCGAAAGCTTTTATTATAATCCCATTCCGGACCTATTTCTTCCGCTCGTAGTTTTGTGATTGTCGCGTCTGGATGTGAAACCAAAATTTTTATTTTAACACCCCTGTCAAAGGCACTCCGCATACTTGGAAAGGTTTTATGAATGTCTGGAATTACTGTGTCAAGAATTAGTAATGTACCACCAGGTTCCATATCATTGAATATTTTGTTAAAATCAAGTGGCGGTCCCATCGCTTTGAGACCGTATTTATCGAGATTACCTGTATATATTCCAAATGGTTCAACAATTCTGGATTTGATTAGTGTCTCTGTATCCTCAAGAAAATATTCTAATAAGTAAACTCTGTCAACTACCCCTATTAAAAATGCTGGAATACAAGTAAATGCCAAATGTATGAATAAAGTATGCAAACGCTCATACCTTTTTCTTGGAAAAAGATATGATAACAGAAGGAATATGATAAACACCAGCGCTGAAACCGCGATCAGGAGTACGTTTGTATTGAAAAGTTTTGAAGAATCCATAGTTGTTAGTTTTGTTTAGCTTTTATTTTTGTATTCTAGCTTGCAGTGTGAGTCTATCAATGCAAAAACTTTTTACTTTGCCTTCTTCTATCTCTATCTGAAAATAACTTTTTATTTTCTCATTTGCGTTGAGGAGTTGCCTCTCAATTTCTCGGAGCGTATCCGTCTCGATGTTTGCAACTGCTGCCCATTCAGAAAATATATGTCGTGCTTTATAATAACGAAAATAGCCCAATTTAAATCCTGCAGCACTGAGTAATATTCGCCATGTTGTCTCGGGGTACAAATGGAAGTGTGAGGAATCCTTAAGTTTTTCAATCCCATCAGTAAATAAATATAAGTCTGAAGAATTTGGTGCCGTATTGTCAACAATCACCATAATACCATTATTCTTTAGAACTCTCGCAGACTCCATAATAAATTTTTCAAGATCTGGAAAATGATGTGCTGCGATTCGGGATGTCAATCTATCAAATGTTGAATTAGGGTAAGTAAGTGATTGAACATCTCCTAGTATAGTAGTTACGTTAGATAGTTTTCGATTTAGAATTTCCCGTTCAACAATTTGTAGCATCTTCTTGCTAAAATCATAAGCCAGTACTTCTTTAGCATAGGGAGCGACAGCAAAAGTTGTATGGCCCGCCCCACAACCAAGGTCAATGACTTTCTCTTTTCCTGTAAGTTCTAGTAAATCAACTAACTCATCTAACCTTTCGGTAGCATGCATTGGACTAGAGAAGTATTGTTCTGCTTGAGCAGAAAAGAAAGATTCAACTGAAATTTTAAGAAGCATATCTGCTTTTTTCTTGAGTGTATATACTGCTTGTTGAAGAGTTTGATTTGTTGCCAATGGGTTTTCCTGCAGAACAAAATGAGTACTCGTTCCCTGCACTGATAGTACAGATGATTCATCGAGACCGAGATTTCCCCATAGTTGTGCTTGAAGATGTTTACCTCTATAGTTCTCTCGTGAAATTATCTGGTATGGGCATGAGGTTTTCTTCAGCATTGCTACTCTATCTATTCGAAGAAATTCATTGTACTTCTCAAGTACATCGGTTGGTACAATCATCATTTCATTAATGAGATTAACTGCCCATGTTTCATTAGCGTGAGGATATAACATTTGCTCAAAGATTTGTCTTCTATTATTATCGTCTATCGGACGACCTTTCGAAGCAAACATTTCTGGAATTGGGTATATACCCTCAATTAGAATTAAACCCTTTACCCTTTTTGGCGAATGAAGTGCTAACGATAAAGCTATTGCACATCCCATGCTGTGAGCAATAATGTAACAATCGGGGCTTCCTACTTTATCTAAAACATTTAGAATATCATCAGAAATAATAGGAGGTGTGAGATAAGAACTAGGTGGTAAAGAGTCACCGTGGCCCCATAAATCAACCTCAACGACCTTCCATTTAGATGCAAGTCTAGGTGTATGATATTTCCAAATTGCCTTTGATCCAGCCCAACCATGAAGAAGAAGAATTGTTTCTTGAAATGTATTGTTTGATTCAAAATATAAATGCACATTTAACCTCAAATTATTTTTATTTTCTGTTAAAAAGACTATCCGCGTCATTGAATGTATACTCAATGTTTGTACGCTCTTGCGCTATCTGAGAAACAGATAACTTGATGAATTGCAATCTCTTTTTATTCTGAATTACATCAACAATCAAACTTGCTATAAATTTTACATCTTCTGCATTGTAACCCATTCTTGTAATTTCGCCTGTTCCAATTCTGAGACCTGTTCCTAAATTAAATGGAAGTTGGACACAATTTACAAGTATCCCTACAGATTGAAGTCTATTGAAAATCGTTCTAGTTCTTGTTTTAGAACCAAGCGGGATCCATATTTGATGAGTTTCAGTGAAGTTACGTTCAGGGAAAGCAACATTTATTCCTGAAAAGTGCAAAATCTCTCCAATCATTCGCGCATTTTCTATTGCCCTGAAGGAGTATACGTGACCAAATGTGTTTAGCTCAAGCAAAGAACCTGCTAACGCAGCAATATGGTGAAGATGTATGTTCGATGAGAGAATGGGATGGATAGAATCCTCTACAGATTCAAACTCGTTTTTGTATCCCTTTGAAAAAATTAGTAGTCCTTTCTGTGGTCCGAAAAGGGTCTTATGCGTACTACCGTGTATACAGGCCGCACCCAGTTCAAGTGGATTCGGGATTGCACCTCCACCCACAAGACCCATGATGTGTGAAATGTCGTAGAAAATTGGAACTTTAATTTTTATGGCATCCTTAATTTCATTTACCTGATGAATAAAAAGTGTATGGCTTGAATCTAACATTACAAAACTAGGTTTAGTATTTTTCACGAGCTTTGAAAGCCGGTAAAGATCAATCATGCATGACTTTGGGTCAAAGGGAATATTGCAGGTTTTAACTCCGACTCTTTTTGAAAATTCCTTCAACGCCCAGTGTCCACCTTGCTTCGCATTAATTCCAATAACAGTATTACCAGGCTTTGCAAGCCCCAGGATAATTCCTATAACACACTGATTACCAGATAAGGCTGAGAGACTAACGTACTTTCCTCCAAATATTTTGAAACAAAGATTTCGAGTATATTCTATTAATGGTTTTATGAATTTTTGATTAGGATAATCCCACATACGCCTCTTCGCTCCGCTAGGAATTATGAAATATCTATTACCAAGGTCTGTTTGTAAAAGATTACGAACGAATTCAGATGAAAAATTCTCACTCGCTACAAGTGGAATTACATATTTTCTACTATTTTGATAATTATCTATTATCTTAAGTAGCTTGTGGCTATTGTCCATAATAAACTTGTCCGTGTGGCGGAATTTTTTCTATGAATTAGTGAACGAAAATCCCATTCACCTCTCTTTTTGAAAAAAAAACTCGTAACCATTACTACTTTCGTCTGAGAAGTGAGTGGCACAAATTATTTCCTATATCATCACCACCACGCTCAACTCCAACACCACGCCAACTTCGGATAAAGCAAAAACTCAAAATATTCCCCAAATACACCATAATTGAGGAAAAGAAACCGATTATCCGCTCATACATACACAATATCCTCCTATAGAACCCAAATATCTGTCCATAGAAACCAAAAAGTTTCTTATGTAAGCGCAATAGATTACTATAGAGATGAACATTTTTGTTAGAGAAGTCAAATAGAACGTTATACGAATGGAATAGCCGGCTCATGAAATCAAACAGACGCGTCTCTGCATCCAAAAGATTGGTAGAGAACCGAAACGGCAATTGGTCTTCGCGAGCGTAACGTATCATGAACTACTATTTCGCCGGAGGTGGTTCGGGGGCTTTCGGTTTTGTGCCGGGTTGCGTGAAGCGGAGTCGCTTCGCTTGCTCAAATTTTTTCAACGTCACTTTATCTTTGGCAAAGACCATCTTCGCTTTCCCCTGGATGAAGTCGGCAATCGTTTTCACATCGTTCATCGAGGTGGTGAGTTCTTTGAACGCAGTCGGTATGGTCGAGGTCTCCATCGTTTTTTGTTGTGAGTCTTTCGAGGCGAGATTGATACGCTCATTTGTTAAAGCGTCAAGGTCTTCATCGAGGATTCCTCCCTTCTGTTTCATCGGTGCATTCTCCGGAGAGAAATTTTGTTTGATGTCGTCCGCCCATGCAAGCAACGTCTTGGTCGAGTTGCCGTGGTTATCGCCGACATGAAATTTTTTGAGGAGCGGACTTCGAGCCGGGAAGGTATCCTTCGCCGCCTGCCGAAACGCGTTGATGACAGTAAGAAGTTCTGCACGCGCTTGTTTTTCCTCGCGTGTCAATTCTTCCTTCGATGATTCTGCCGAATAGTACGCTGCGCGTTTCATCGTCATGGTGTTAATCGCCGATGCGTAATTGGCGCGCACCTCGGCAGTAACGCCGCGCTTTTCTAAAACGCTTGCGTATGTTGTACAGAGAGCATCAATACTCCGATACTCGTCTTCTAATCCTTCACTACTGATATTGCTCATAATAAGTTCCCATCGCTTGTAATGATAATAAAATTTTGATGAAGGTTGCCTGCTTCGTACTACCTGACTGCTCTTGCGAAACAGGTTCCCATGTTATCTTGGGTGCAATGTTAATGCTTATTTTTGAAATATCCAAGAATATAAATGACTTTTTTTCACTTTTTTTTTCTTTACGTCCGTATTGCCGAACTACGAAAAGTATCTTTGCGAGACCTCAACCCAGAACGGGTTCATCGTGGAAACAAACCGAAAGATACTATTCATTAGTAATCGGATTTCACCTTAGGGTTGGGGAATTTCCTCATATGGCTGTCCAAAAAGAAATTTCGAAGTTCAGAATTCGTCATTCGACATTCATTATTTACTTGAATGTCGAATGTCGAACAAGGAATATCAAATGATGAAGGGCTTTTGTGATAATCTAATAAACTCCAAACTACTTCTTCTTCCCCGCCCCTTCCACCACAATCACAAACTCTCCTTTCATACCTCGTTTCTCGAAGAAGCGGAAGAGTTCGAGCGCGGTTCCGCGATGTATTTTTTCATCGGGCATGGTGAGATTGAATGCGACAGCAACACGACGTTCGTCGCCATAGACTTCGAGAATATCTTTGAGTAACGGAACAAGTCGGTACGGTGTATCCATGAACACCGTTGTGCGACGTTCGTTTCTCAGTTGACGAAGTTCGGTGATACGCCGGTTGCTTTTGGGAGAGAGAAATCCTGCAAAGAGAAATGCGTCAATCGGGAAACCGCACAATGTTAACGCAGGGAGAATGGATGATGCGCCGGGAATGGGAACAATTTTTATTTTCTGTTCTATTGCTTTTCGTACAAGAATCAATCCGGGGTCAGAAAACACTGGCGTACCGGCATCGGAAATAAGCGCGACATTTTTCCCGGCTTTCAAGTATTCGAGAATGTGAAACGATGCGGCGGATTCATTATGCTCGTTCAACTGGTCGAGTTGTTTTATTTCGATGCCGTAATGTCGGAGAAGTCGTTCTCCTTCCTTTCGCTCCTCACAAATAATCACATCAACCGATTTGAGAATGTTTAATGCACGAATGGTAATGTCGTCGTAGTTGCCGATTGGCGTGGCGACTAAATAAAGTATTCCTGTTTCTATTTGGTTGCTCATTTAATTGTTGTTGATGACCAAAAATCAAAACCAAACTCCGTCATTCTGACGAATGTCAGAATCTGTTTCGTTGTGTGGGAATAGATGCCGAAATAAATTCGGCATGACGAGCTAGGTAGTTTTGCGGACTGATATTTCATTGAGGTTTGCCCATGGAGATTTGTAATTTATTTACCCGTGTGTCCGAATCCGCCTTCGCCGCGGGAAGTTTCGGTCAACGATTCGACTTCCATCAATGCAACATGTGTAACGGGGGCGATGACCATTTGTGCAATTCTATCGCCTCGCTTCACAACAAATTCTTCCTGACCAAGATTGATGAGAATAACTTTCACTTCGCCCCGGTAATCGGAGTCAATCGTTCCGGGAGAGTTCAGTACTGTAACACCGTTTTTCATCGCCAAGCCGCTCCTCGGTCGAACTTGTGCTTCGTATCCTTGAGGAAGTTCAATTTGAAATCCACATGGGACTAATGCCCGCTCGCCCGGTGTAATGACAACATCGTTTTCGGCTGTTGCACGTAAATCCATTCCAGCCGAGCCGGATGTAGCATAAGTGGGTAATGGAACATCTGATGTGGATGCGTTTAATCTTGCAATACGGATAGTAATTGTGTTCAATGGTTCCTTTTATTAATTCGGGAGGAATATAAAGAAATTCCCTTCCACAGAAAAGATGGAGTGTATAGCGAGAAGCGAAGCGACGAGGCCTACAGGGATGACAAGGCGTACGCAATCAGGAATTCCAAATCCATTGTATTTCATTTTAAACATGTCTGGAAAGAAGCACCCTATCAACGATCCGGAACATAAATGCACGAACAAAAAACCCGGCTCTTCATATTTGAAAAGTCGGGTTTCAACTTGTTGCAAGAAAATATTTACAACTAACTTGCCTTCTTCAACGCTTCCGCCCCGCCGACAATCTCAAGCAATTCTTTTGTGATTGATGCCTGACGTGCTTTGTTGTAAGAAAGTTGTAATACGCGAATCATATCAGAGGCATTCGTGGTTGCGTTATCCATCGCCGCCATACGCGCACCTTGCTCTGCCGCGTTCGATTCAAGAAGAACTCGCCATATCTGGAAGTTGAGATGTTTGGGAAGCAATGCATCCATAATTTCTTTACTCGATGGCTCGTAGATGTAATCGATGTGAGATGTGAGATGTGAGATGTGAGATGTTGTTTCAGGAACAATCGGGAGATATTGCTCAATGCTGATTCTTGGTTGAGCGATGGATTTAAATTCGTTGTAAATGATTTCTACTTTATCAAAAGCCGGTTCCTTCGACTGTCCTGATTTGTCAACGGAAGAATACCCGTCAAGAATTTCTCCCACAATCGTCTTTGCTTGCTGGAAGTTGAGCGCGCTGAACAGTCCCGTATGTTTTTCGATAATTTTGTAATTCCGCTTGCTGAAGAAATCGTACCCTTTCTTTCCGATACAGATTAACTTCAGATGTCCGGCTTCGTTCAGGTCTTTGTAGTTCTTGTTGATGTGGGCAACTGCGGCTTTAATCAAATTCGCATTGAACGAACCGCATAATCCTCTGTCAGAAGTGACAACAACAAGTGCAACATTCTTTACTTCCCGCTCTTCAAAGAATTGATTTGTCGTAACATCAACCTTCGAAGAAAGATGTTGAAGAATCTGCTTCATCGTCTTCGCATAAGGGCGCGCGGCAATCATTGCATCTTGCGCACGGCGGAGTTTTGCCGCCGCAACCATCTTCATCGCTTTGGTGATTTTCTGTGTACTCTTCACCGCGCCGATTCGGCGGCGTATGTCACGAAGCGTTGCCATTCTTATGCAACCTTAAATGAAGCGGTAAATTCTTTCGCGATACTTGTGAGTTGGTCCGAAATTTCTTTCGTCAACTCTTTCTTCTCTGCAATCTCATCAAGCAGTGAGCGATGTTTTAATTCCATCATCTCATGCAATTCTTGCTCGTATCTTCGGACATGTTGCAAAGGAATTTCATCAAGAAAACCATTCGTTCCGAAGAAAATACTCACGACCTGATTCTCTACCGCCATCGGTTGATACTGACCTTGTTTGAGTAATTCAACAAGACGAGAACCACGCGTTAACTGTGCCTGAGTTGATTTGTCCAAATCGGAACCGAATTTCGCGAACGCTTCAAGTTCACGATACTGTGCAAGGTCAAGACGCAAACGACCGGCAACTTTTTTCATTGCTTTGATTTGAGCATTTCCACCGACACGGGAAACCGAGATACCGACGTTAATTGCGGGACGTACACCAGAGTTGAACAGATTCGGCTCAAGATAAATCTGTCCGTCCGTTATGGAAATAACGTTCGTGGGAATATATGCAGAAACGTCGCCTGCCTGTGTTTCAATCACCGGAAGCGCAGTTAAACTTCCGCCGCCAAGTTCGTCACTCAATTTGGAAGCGCGTTCGAGCAAGCGCGAGTGTAAATAAAACACGTCGCCCGGATATGCTTCACGTCCCGGCGGACGGCGCAACAACAACGACACCTGACGATACGCCTGAGCGTGTTTCGACAAGTCATCATAAATAACCAATGCATGTCTTCCGCTATCACGGAAAAACTCACCAAGCGTCGCGCCTGCATACGGTGCGATAAACTGCAACGGAGAAGGGTCGCTTGCCGTTGCGGAAATCACTGTCGTGTATTCCATTGCTCCGGCTTCTTCCAATCCTGCAACAACCTGTGCTACAGTCGAACCTTTTTGTCCGATGGCAACATAAATGCAAAACATCGGTTTCACGCCCCGCTTCTTTGCAAGTTCGGTGTGCGTATATTTTTGGTTGATGATTGCATCAATTGCAACAGCAGTTTTTCCCGTCTGTCGGTCGCCAATGATTAACTCTCGCTGACCGCGACCAATCGGAATCATTCCGTCCACCGCTTTGATACCGGTCTGCAACGGTTCTTTCACCGGCTGACGCTGAATAACTCCGAGCGCTTTTCGTTCGAGCGGAGAAAACTTGTCTGTCTTGATTGCGCCACGTCCGTCAATCGGTTGACCGAGCGGATTGATGACACGACCAAGCATCGCTTCGCCGACAGGCATTGATGCAACACGACCGGTTCGTTTTACAGTGTCGCCTTCTTTGATTTTATTCGCTTCACCGAAAATAACACAACCGACATTGTCTTCTTCAAGGTTCAGCACCATGCCGAAAATGTTGTTGGGAAATTCCACCAACTCACTTGCCATGACTTTGGACAGTCCATAAATACGCGCAATACCGTCACCGACTTGCAGTACGGTACCGACGTCATAAACGTCCACTTCTTTTTCAAAACCGGAAAGTTGTTTTCTTAATATTGCAGAGACTTCATCAGATCTTACTTCTGCCATTGATGTTCCTTTTCATTTCCAAAATAGATGTACAAATTATACCACACCCGTTGCAAATCGTTCTGCCAACACTTCAAGTTGGCGACGAACGCTTCCATCAACAACCGTGTCTTCATATTGAACAGTGAAGCCACCGATGATGGACGGGTCTTGTTTCATTTTCAAGCGAATGTTTTTTCCTGTTCGCTGTTTCAATTGTTCGATGATTGCCTGTTGCTGTTCATTGCTTATTGCAACCGCAGACCGAACTTCTGTATTCAAAATACCAAGCCGTTCATCCCGCAATTTATTAAACTGCTGAATGATTTCCGGCAGAATGTTTTCCCGGTTCTTCGTCGTCATCAATTGAAGAAACACCGATGTTGTCTTACTGACTTTACCGCTGAACACTTCATCGAGAACGCGTTTCTTCTTTTCCTTATTAATCACCGGACTTTTCAGAAAAAGTAAAAACTCGCGCGTCTGATTGATGACAGCATCCATCAACACAAAATCATTACTGACTGCATCGAGTTGTTTGATTTCTTCAGCGACGCCGAGTAGCGCCAACGCATAACGATATGCGGCTCGTGTGTTTTTCATCGTCCGTTAATTCTTCGGCAATGATTTTAACACATCGTCAACTAACTTCCGATGCCTGTTCGCATCGAGCGTTTCGTTGAGTATTTTTCCGGCGGCAAGAATTGCCAAATCGGCAACTTCGCCGCGCAGTTGTGCGAGCGCCGCATCTTTATCGCGTTCGATTTCCGCTTTCGCCTGAGAAACAATTGCATGTGCCTGCTTCTTCGCAGTCTCTTCAATTTCTGCCTTCAACTTTTGTGCAAGTTCACGGCTTTCCTTGATAATTTTATGCGCTTCGGTTTCAGCAGATGCTAACTGTTGACGATGTTGTTCAAGCAACCGTTCCGCTTCCGTTCTTCCCTGTTCCGCTTTTTCGATGGAAAGTCGAATATGTTCTTCGCGCTTTTCCAACGCTTCAAGAATCGGTTTCCAGGCAACCTTCTT
The DNA here is from genome assembly GCA_016212665.1 of Ignavibacteriota bacterium. Lineage (NCBI taxonomy): Bacteria > Pseudomonadati > Ignavibacteriota > Ignavibacteriota bacterium. The sequence goes on along the minus strand of JACREZ010000005.1, from coordinate 11,312 downwards.
CAGAACGATAACAAGAAGAACAAACGTTATAGTTGTCCAGACAACAAGTCCCGGATTTATTTCTAACATTGGTATTCCTTGGGTTGATTATTTAAACAATTGACTGCGCCATAGGCGCATCCGCCCTTGGCGGAGATTGACGATGTAATCATTGAGTCATCGAATAAATTATTCAATCATCAATGATACAATCGTAAATGATTCAATCGTCAATGTTATGATTTTGTTGCGAGAATGATGCAGATAACAAGTGCGAAGAACGTTGCGCCTTCGATGAGTGCTGCTGCAATCAACATTGACGTACGAACCTGTCCTGCAACTTCGGGTTGGCGTCCGCTTGCATCCATCGCCGCCGCCGCAAGTTTACCGATGCCGAGTCCGGCTCCGATAACCGTTAATGCCGCGCCAATTCCTGCTGCTAAGTAACCTAAACCTAATGCTTCCATTCTATATCTCCTGATGTTTAATGAATAATAATTATCGAGTTAAAAATTTTAATGTTTATTATGTTCTACATTCTATATTCGACATTCGATATTCATAATTCAAATTAACTACATGGTTAATAATGAATATCGAATTCTGAATGATGAATAATGAAGTTTAGCTTCAATGTCCATGCGTTTCATGCCCATGGTGTTCCTCAGCCGCTTTAATACCGAGTCCCATAAACAATGAAGTGAGCATGGTGAAAATATATGCTTGTAAAAACGCTACGAACAATTCAAGCATGTTGATTGCCGCGACAAATCCAACCGAAGCCGGCGCAATCAAATATGATTTGAATAAGAAAATCAATCCAATCATCGAAACAATGACGATGTGACCGCCTGTCATGTTTGCGTACAAACGAATGCACAGCGCAAACGGCTTGGTGAAAAGTCCGAGAACTTCAATCGGAATCATAATGGGCCACAGCATCGGGTGAACGCCGCCGGTCAAATGCTTGAGATAATTTCCAATCCCACCCGCTTTGATTGCCGAGAGTTGAATCATGATAAATGCAATTACCGCAAGCGCAAGCGTAACGCTGATGTTTCCTGTCGCTGATGCGCCATACGGAATCAATCCAAGCAAGTTCATTGCAAGGATAAAGAAAAACGTCGTGAGTAAATAGGGTAAGTATTGCATCCCACCTTTCCCCATGTTCGGCATTGCAACTTCATCACGGATGAATTGCACAAACACTTCGATGAGATTTCCAAGTCCTTTGGGAACGAGACTCTTGGAATTTTTCCTCGCGGCTTTGATTGTTATAAATAGAAGCAGTGCGGCGGCAAGCCACATGAAGACTACATGCTTCGTTGGCGATAAATCAATCGTCAACCCAGCGATTTCGACTGGAGGAAAATGAGGAAGTTCAAAATGACCGCCCGGATATTCTATCTCGTGCGTATCATTTAAGTGATGAAGCAATTCGGTGAATAAGTTTCCACCCCCTTCACCATGCTCACTTGCTTGCGCGACAGCATGAAGAGTATCTGCCGCGCCATGCTGACTTGTTTCTATTGATTCTGAATTAAAAAACACTTACAAAATTTATTGTTGTCTTACACTAACTTTTTTGTTGATATAAAGAACTTCGAGCGTCAAATAGACGACATAATATATACCGAGCGAACCGATTAATGCAGGAATATTCATCTCTACGAACTTAATCAGCACGACAATGATTCCTGCTAACACAAACATCCGTATTCCAATTCCGCCAAGCACGACTTTCAAAAACGTCGTCGCAGACTTGTTAAACGAATGTTCTATCGCCATATAACCAAGCAACACATTGACCGTTGCCAACACCGCACCAACTACCGCGGCTTTTATCATTTCTCCATCGCCATACACGTACAACGGATAACTTCCGAAGACACTTATACACAGCAATGCAAACAATACCTGCTTGGGAAATGACAAAACTACCTTACGAAATCCGCATGACCGTAAACGGTCACGCTTTTATTAATCAAGTCCAATGAATCGGACTCCAGAAAAAAGTCCCGTTTACGGGGCTTGTTAGGTGTAGCGTTATCATTTATGGTAACGCTACTTTTTCTTTGCTTCTTTCTTACTCAACTCATTCACTTCTCTAATAAAGTGAACCAAACCCGCAGTTGCGCCAAAGAACACACACACAATCATTCCCCACGGCGCACTTTCAAACTTTCCATCTATCCAGATTCCTACGAAGTACATAATCACCACTGCCGCCGCCATCTGTATTCCTGAGCCAAGAAACTGTCCCGACTCACGGAAAGTTTTTCCAAACTTTTCGCTCTCCCCCTTCTTCTTTTCTTCGGGGGGTAGCATCACTTAACGACCTTCTGCTTTCCGCAGTTCAGGTTTCAACTCGACGACACTCGGCATCTGTTTCGCTTCGCCCATCGAACAATTTCCATCAAACAACGCGCCCTCGTCAATCACCAATTTTGCGGCACGAATATCACCACGCACAACCGCTTTGTTCTGAAACATCAACTTTTCCTGTGCGATGATTGTCCCTTTAATCTTTCCGCCAATTGTAATGTTCCGAGCGTTTATGTTCCCCTCGACATCACCCGAAGAACCGATAGAGATATTTTGTGATGCGGTTATTTCACCGACTACTTTCCCGTCAATCTGAATATCTCCGGGAGAACGAAGTTTTCCTTCAAGCACAGTTCCGAGACCAATCAGGTTGATTCCGGCAGATGGTTCATTTTTCATGGCGACTATTCTTTCTTATTGAATCGTGTTCATATAATCCAATGGATTTAGTGTAACGCTGTTCTTCCACACTTCAAAATGAACGTGCGGTCCCGAACTTGCGCGCCCGGTATTCCCTAATAATGCAATACTTTCTCCACGCTTCACACTTTCACCACGTTGCTTCAACAAACGTTTATTATGCTTATACACAGTCGTGTATCCGTCACCATGCGCAACAATCATCGTCCAACCATCATCATACGTCCAGTCTGCGTACAACACACTTCCGTGCGCCGCCGCTACGACCGGGTTCCCCTCTTTTGCTACCAAATCAATTCCAAAATGATTTCCATCCATGTCAAACCCGCGGGTCGTATAACCAATCACCGGCATCGCCAACGGAAATCGAAACTCTTCGTTCACCGTAGAACTATGAATCGAACTGAACCTACTACTCACTGAACCTTGAGTCTGCGCAATTCTTGTTTTTTCATGTTCCTGTACAACCAACGAAGTCTGTATCTGCTTCTCCGGTTGATTGTTACTGATTGATTCCTGACTCACGCTCTCTTTTCCCTGCTGATTTCCATTCAAGCCCACATTTTCACCGAGCGCTTTCCGCAGTTGTATATTATACAACTGCAATGTATGAACTTCATTCATCAACGAAGTCAACTCGGTCTGTATTTGCTGAACTCGTTGACCGTACAACTGTTCAATTTCCGGCGAAGCGAATTGCAGATACGTTCCGAGAGGAGTATAAACAATCACCGCAAGAATGCTAACCGCAATAAACGCAATCGCGCTCACAACAATCCCAATAATTCCAAGTGAATTAACACCAAACGACCTCGATTTCTTCGATTGGTCGCCCGGGACAAATACAATAGTATAATTATCTAAGCCTTTACGGCGAGGGGCATTTTCAGCAGACATCAGTTATAACTCATCTACGACCCGTAGGGTAGAGCGCAATTCAGATACCATTTTCCTAAAAAGTCGGGCAAAATATAAGCAAATGCAGAGTGATTTCAAAGCCACCGTTTTTGAATGTTCAATGTCCAATTTCCTTCGACACTATTAATTTCTCTCCCTTGAACGATTACCAATCTTAATTGTCTTGTCTAAAGGTGCAACTGCTGGTAGAATAATATTTCTAACGTGGTTGCCTATAACGTATCTATCAAAATTCCTTAGTGATAGTGCTGCCGAATGGTCATTGCGAGAAGAGGAATAAAGCACGCTTTATGAAATAATGTGAATGACATTGTGCTCTTTACTACCAAACCCAGCCTCTCACTCCCCTTCCCTTGTGTAAGGGAAGGGGATGGGGGATGAGTTAGATACAACTGAAACGAGCAGAATCAATTCTCTATACTGTATGTCATTAGCAGCGTAGCGAAGCAATCTCACTATCGAAAGTAGGACAGAATGCGGACCCCCTCTTTCACTTCAAGTAATTGCTCCAATAATTCAACCTCCTACAACTCATCATCCATGCTCCGATGAGAGAACTACACCACACCAATCATAAGTTCACCCGTTCAGTCCATTCCTTCATCGTATCTGGACAGACATTCATCGTATAAAGAACAATCTTCTTCCAAAGAAGTCACTCATTCATCATAAAAAGAGGTCTCTTCATCCATCCGAGACGCATCTTCACTCAAGAAAGAACAACCTTCACTCATAATAGACGGCTCTTTCACGTACAAAGACAAATTTATTTCGCACAAAGATTTCTCTTTCACTGACAATGTTGTTTGAAATTCATCATTTCCTTCAAAAACATCCCAAACAGTACTTTACTTCTGCGTTTTTGATATGGAAATGAAACCATGCAACGTGCTTACCACTAATTATCTAATCAAAAACTGTCACGCCTGCTCCCGATATCAATCCGGGAAGACTGCTTTAAATAGCAACATCATCTGTTCTTCACAAACCTCCATATATCCTCAACAAGCAAATTATCAAATGTTTTGATGTGGTCTTTCAAAATGCTTTCGGTTCTCATGTTGGGTCGGATGTCACAATAATACACTCCGTCAAGAGGATTAAGTTTTACAGTGTAACCCTTGAAGTGTCCGGGAAGAAACGTTGAGTTAATTCCGTACTCATTTTCTTTCCTTGTATTTTTTCTCTGTACATCATTTAAAAAGATTGCAATATGAGGGGTTGCTTTTTCTGTCAGTTTGTTATAGAGAAATTTATCAATGAATATTTTATCAAGCCGGTCTTTGCTTGATGTTTTTATTGACCCGATAACCTTCACCTCATTTGCTTTTTCGATAATCAAGTCGTGCTGATAACTCATGGCAAATTGTGGCTCGCCTTCCACAACCACAGGAACTTGTATTATATCTGCTTTGCACGGGATTCCTATTTCACGAATGATTAAGCGAATAAAATGCTCGAATAAATCACCGTTTAATTTTCGTGCTGTGTTCGATTGTCCGGCTGGCAATCCATCTAATGCAGAACCGATGGATTGCTGGATTGTGTACGTTGAGTTGTTGAGAATCTGCCTTACCGCTTTATCTTTTTTGTTGATGGTCTTAATACTTCTCAATATTTTCAAAAACTCTTTTGAGGTTTTTGAAAACGTTTTTGCCTCGTACATCAATGTTGAATTGATTGGTCTCGTAATTTGAAAGTTGCCTTCCTTCTTGTATTGATAGAAGCGGTAATGGTTTTCGTTTTGTGAAACAATAATCGCCTGCAAATTATCTGCAATGTATTGAAGGTAATCATCACAGAAGGCAATGTACGATTTCAACTCGGCGAAATTGGATTTATCTTTCGCCTTGGTTACAAGTTGTTTTAGATTCATCGGATGGAATTTCTCCTTTTTGCGTTTTCCATATCGTACGTAATCCATTTGTCAATATTCCAATCCTCCACAAGTTCTAAACGTTTGACAGCCCAATCCAAATACTCAATTGATAAATCGCAAGCCAGCCATTTGCGTTGGAGTTGCTCTGCACAAACAGGAGTTGTTCCGGAACCGCAAAATGGGTCAAGCACGGTGTCACCGATGTTGGAAGATGCAAGAATGATTTTGCGCAAAAGTTCTTCCGGCTTTTGTGTGGGGTGTGGAGTCTTTTCGTGCATACCGTTGCACGTTGTCGGTACTTCGATAATGTCTTGTGGGATTTCCAAAACATCTTTTGGTTTTGCGCCGAGTGGGTTCGGTTCCCAAATATGGTCTCCGTTTTTTCCTTTTCCATATTGACTCGTTTCCGCTTGCGGATGACTCGGATACTTCAAGGTATGTTCGCCGTAGGGAATGCGGATACTGTCAATATTGAAGGTGAAGTTTTTTGTTTTGCGGAAATGCAAAATACTCTCGTGACTTCGTCCCCAATCCTTGCCAAGGTTTGCTTTGTTTTTGTAGTGCCAGATAATCCACCGGCACGATTTGAAATGTTTTGATGCCGGATGTTTTATATCTGCAAGAATTTCAGAAAAGCCACAAATGAAAAGTGTTCCGGTCGGTTTCAACACTCTTGCCGCCTGTTCAATCCACTGCATCGAAAACCTGATGTATTCTTCCTGACTTTCAAAACTATCCCACTCTGCCTTTTTGATATTGTATGGCGGGTCGGCAAAAATTACATCAACACTTTCCGACTGTAACGATTTTAACCACTCGATACTGTTCCCTTGCCAAAGTTCTCCGTGTGGGTGCTGATAAAACAGGCGCGGTTCTTCCTTCTGCGGTTGTGATGGTTCCACAAACTGTTTTTCTCCTTTAACTTGAAGTTCTCCGAAGAAGATTGGGAGGGACTTGTTTCGTGTTAGTGGTTTACGCATTACTGCAAATTGTTATGTCTGTGCTAATCAATTTTGAAATCATATTATTTTTACTTAATTGGGAATAGTTAATAAAACTAAGAATCAAATTTTCACATAACGGTAATAACCTTTTATATTTTGTGCAAAATATTGTCCTTTAGAACCTGAATCTCTCAATCCTTCATACACATTTAAAGGAACATCGAAATATTGGTAAACCGCACCACTATGAAATTCTATTTCAAGTGTGTTTGAATCTTCATCATATCCTATTGATGAAATGTTTGTCGAATCAACTTGTGTTCTTTCCATGATTTATTTTTTCTTTTTTGTTGATTTAATTTTTCCTTCTCCCTTAAAAACTTTTGCCGGAAATGGATTTTGCGCTCTCCAAACCTCTAAAAATTCTTCAAAGTTTGGATTCGGTTCCATTGGTATTCCCCAACCACCGGGTTGCCATGAATCTTCTGTCGGCTTCTCATCATAAACAATTGGGTCTTGACTGTTTGGTCTTTTATCTTTGGGCGGTGCTTCAATAATTGTTCTCATTGGCAACTTTACTGCTTCACCAACAATTATTGCTTCGCCAGTTCTAAGTATAGGTAACATATTTGTCAGTCCATCTAAATTGTCTGGTAAGGCAGCCGTGATATGCCCTCTGTCTGTTGCATTAGCAAGTCGCATTGCGAAAAATGTTCCACATTGCGAAAGAATCGTTGAGTTTATTTCCGAAGGTCTTTGGCTAACAATCATCGCTCCGATACCATACTTCCTGCCTTCCTTTACAATTCTTTGCACAACACTTGAAGCAATGCCCTTGAAATTGTCGTTTAGATAATTGTGTGCTTCTTCCATAACAACTAATAAAGGTCTTTCTATACCGCCTTGAGATAATCGTCTCGACCAAAACAAACCCTCATAAAGAACTCTCAATAGAACTCCGACAATTGTATTAAGAATATCAATTGGCACACCTGACAAATCAAGAATCGTTATTGGCTTGTTGCTGCCAATCCATGCTTTTAATAATGAATCAAGGTCGTTGTCAACTTTACCATCCAGTGCAGGAGTAAATTTTCCTGGGCGAAAAAGGAAATCGTAACGAGGGATTCTAAGTTTAGAACCAAGTGTTTCAAGCTGTCCTCTAATATTTAAAGTGCTTGTTCCATATTGAATTTTTTCTTCATCATCTTTGACATTTTTTACCGGCTTGAATCGTGGTGGTGTTGCAGTTGCCGCATCACCCTTCAATTCATTTCCGTCTTCATCTTGTTCGTATGCCCAATTTTCTTTTAGCGGTTTCTTTCCTTTGTCTGAATAATATGTAAAGAATGTTTCGTTCCATAGTTCAAACCAAAGTTGATTTAAACTAAATGGAATTGGACTGTCAACACTAATAGTTTCTTTTATAACTCCATTCTTTGGATATTTTAAAAGTGTTTTTTCTTTTTGACCAATTACCCTTTCAATTAGTGCACTTCTGTCTTTTTCGTTTCCAAATTCACCGAAAGAAATTTGAGTGAGTTCATCAAAATTTAAAGCCCAATAAGGAATGTATAATTCATTCTCTTGGCTCTTTGTGTCTGCATTAACTTTAAAAATGTTTGCTCTGCCTCTGAATGCCTGACCGTATTCACCGTGAATGTCGAGAATTATTATTCGTGCTGACGGATAGTTTTTTGAATCTGATAGTGCTGACAATATTCCTGCAACTGTTGTTGATTTTCCTGAACCGGTAGTTCCGACAATTGCACTATGTCGAGTTACGAGTTTATTTACATCAACTAATGCCGAAATAGATTCTGCTCCTGCAATGTGTCCAACTTTTACAAAGTATGGTCTGTCGGGCTGACCGTAAATTCTTTTTAAATCAGATTCTGAAACTAAATGAACTTCATCTCCAATGGTAGGATATTGAGAAATTCCTCTCTCAAATTTTCCGTTTCGTTGTCCTTCCCCTACCAATTGAATTGTGAACCAACGATTGCCGTAGGGTTGATTCATTACTTGATTCTCAGGAACCGCACTTGCACCAACTTGAGTTACTATTCCAAACAAATCAATGTAGCCGATAGGGATTTTCACAAAGCTTCCAATTTGTCCGATGCGATAACCTTCTCCATCAACATAAGTCAATCCCGATAGAGATTCATTTGCAAGCGTAACACTAACTGTTGTTCCGTTTACATCTTGGATAGTCCCTAAAAATGTTGACTTATTTTGCATCGTCTATTTTGAATTGTTCTTTGCCAATCAATTCTTGAAGGAAGTTTCCAAGTTTCGCAAAATTTCCAAGTTGCAATTGATAATGATAGATTGTTGTATCTACGGTTGCTGGAGCAACAGCTTTTATAATTTCAGGAGTTTCAAGAATTGCCTCTCCTAAATTTTCATCGGTTAAGGTATCTCGACTTGTTACCTTCCATTTTCCCTGTTGACCACCGATAACCGCTTCATCAAAAGTCCATGCGCTTAAATTAAATCTGCTTTTTGCATATGAAAATGCTTTCTCGTAACGAGGAACTATTTTTCCTGCTGCATCTTTGTAAGAGTATGTGTCGTGAAGCAACGCAATAACCATTGCTGTCGGATTTGCTTTCAATGCGTTCACGATTGTATCGTTCAAATGAGTATCACCAAAGGAATATCCGCTTGTAATTAAAACGGCTGATGTCTGTCGGAGAAAAGAATTTAGTCGGTCAATCAAAGCTAAATATGGCATCTTTCTGCTTTCGTCATACTTCAAGTGGGACGGATGAATGATATAGGAATCACTTGAATTAACATCTGTGGAGCGATAGACTTCCTGTTTGGAATTAAGAAACCAATTTATTGAACCATGAACTTTCCAAAGCCGTGTCCAATGCTTTGGAATAAGAGTATCTTCTATTGCTCTTAAATCAAAAAATGGTTCTCTTGAACCAACGAAGCCATCAAAGTAAGTAACACCAGTTTCCTCAAATGCTTGCTCAGTTAGTAAATCGTAGTTAGTGGTAAAACATTCAATAGGAGAATCTCTGTCAATCAAATGTATCCATTGTGCCAATTGATGATAAGGCGTATCACGATTGGGTAATGCAACATTTGTTTTCTCTACGATTTTTTTACAGATACCTTTTTCTAATTCAGTCAAATCTTTTTCAGTCAATCCTCTTACATCTGTTGCTCCAACTGAAACTTGTTTCAGTCCACGAACAAAACTTAAAATATCCTCAATGTTCGGATTCTTGTTACCAGTTTTAAGTAGCTCGTCAAGCAATAAGTCAAAATTATTTTTCTTCTTCTTGTCTTTCGATTGAAGCTCTTCGCTTACAAATTTTGTAAGACCAGCAATGTCTGGAATGAGAGGTGGTTCCCCTGTTGGCATTGTTACAGCTAAAGGACAACCTGCAGCAAGAAAAAAGCCGAGAGGTTTTTTGTTTTGTGAAAGTGTTTGTCTTAAATATTTTAGTTGTCGTAATGGGTCGTGGTAAATAATCATGTTTGTCGTTTACTTGTGTGATTCGGTCATTATTACACTGATTTCATTGCGTACAAAGCATATTCATGAAGACTTATTGGTTTGACACAATATACACCATTCACATTTTCCATCAAACAAAAAAAGTTATCAGATGGTCTCGTCGCGGCGAAATCCATCTTTCATCATAATAAAAATGGAGACCACGCTCTCGCGTAATCTCCATTCAGTTCACATTTTACCTTCCTGTTTCCGGTGGCTTCTCATCATCCCCCGGTTTCTCTTTCGCATATCTCAATTTCCTCGCGGCTTTCCATTGCTTCAATTTATCCTTCTCCTTTGCGAATTCAATCTCCGCTTTCCCGTGGATAAAATCAGCCTGCTTAACCGCCGCCGCCATGGCTTTCTTCACCGCGGTAGTCATCTCCGGCGCTTCTTTCTTCCGCTTCACCTCCTGTGCAGTATCTTTCATTGTCAATGCGGCTTCTGCGTCGAGAAGTTCGGTATAATCTTCTTCCAAAATGCCTCCTTCTTCCATCAACGCCGACTGATACTTCGTCCAACCATTCTTGATGTTCGTAATTGCTTCCAGCATTTTCGGAGTCGAATTGGTTAACGTTACTCCAACGCTAAACTCCTTCAACTTCGGACTCTTCGCGCCGAACACATCCTTTGCCGCTGTCCGGAATTTGTTAATGGGAATGAGCGCTTCTCCCCGCGCTTTTTTCTCATCGACCGCAGATTGTTTCTTATCCGACCGCGTACCTACCGAAGAAGATTTACTCACCTTCATTGCATCAATGTTTGTCGAGTATGTGTCGATTCGTGCTTGTGTGGCTCCTCGTTTTTCTAAACGTGATTTATCTGCCAACCACAATTCTTTCACAAGACTATGCTCTTGTACTAAACCATAAATTGTTGGATTGCTCATAATGAACTCCTTGAGATAATTGTTTGAAAAAATGTTGCACACCGCCCTCAACTGCCATCAAGCGGAATGCATTGATTACATGCAAATTGTAACAAAAATCATCCAAAGTTCCAAGAACAATTTTGTGAAATTGCTTTTTATTTCACGCACTTTCTGCATCAAAAAATCAATTCAACTCAACCCTGAATTGTATATCATGAGCGTGTTGCCGAATACCGAAAAGTGTCTTTGCGAGGAGCGAAGCGACGAAGCAATCCCGCATTTCGTTCTACATTCAATAGTGAGATTGCTTCGCTGCGCTGCTAATGAACACTCACCATAGGAACAAGGTTAAATCCTAAAGACGTAGCTTTTTTCTGGAGGATTCGCAGTTGAGAGATTTGTACTCGTTCCTGGTATTTTGCAATACCCTGCTCAACATAATCCATCCCTTTTGTC
>JACREZ010000004.1 GCA_016212665.1 Ignavibacteriota bacterium | reverse complement strand
GGAAGAAGTTGTAATTGATTGGGAGAATACGGTTTGAAAATTGCTGTTGGCATACCACCAATAACGATTCTGGTTCGATCTTGTTGCACTATCAATCACAATAAACAAAACAAAGGGGCTGCCCTTTTGAGACAGCCCCATCTAAGGTTACTTCAAGGTTTTGGTCCCGCCTTCACAACTTCCGGCGGACAACCTACTTCATATTTCTTGAAGTTTTCGATGAAGCGGGTTGCAAGTTCGCGGTATTTTTGCATGTACTGTTCCTTGCTTGCCCATGCTTCCGCAGGATTGAGAACACTCGGTGGAACATCTTCACATGTTTTCGGAACCTGAAAACCGAAGATTGGGTCTGTTGCGTAATCAACATTCAACAACTTTCCGTTCAATGCGGTGTTCAGCAACGCACGAGTGTATTTGATGCTGATGCGTTTTCCGATTCCGTACGCGCCGCCAACCCAGCCGGTGTTCACGAGCCAGCAGTTCACTCCGTACTTGAGAATTTTTCGCTTCAACAAATCAGCATAGAAATACGGATGATGCACCATGAACGGCGCGCCAAAACATGTGCTGAATGTCAGTTCCGGTTCTTTCCCAAGTCCGACTTCCGTCCCGGCAATCTTCGATGTATAACCGGAAATGAATTGATACATAGCTTGCTCAGGTGTCAGTTTTGCAATCGGAGGCATCACACCCGAAGCATCGCACGTAAGCATGATAATGTTTTTCGGATGTCCGCCCATTTTCTCCGGCACAGCGTTGTCAATATATTCCAGAGGATATGAAGCGCGGGTGTTCTCGGTAATCGTCGGGTCGTCCAAATCAATCTTTCGCGTAACAGGGTCGAAGACAACATTTTCGAGAATCGTTCCGAACTTTCGCGTGCAGGCAAAAATTTGTGGTTCAGCAGAAGCGGAGAGACTAATCACCTTCGCATAACAACCGCCTTCAAAGTTAAACACACCTTCATCGCTCCAGCCGTGTTCATCATCGCCGATCAGTCCGCGATTGGGGTCGGCAGAAAGCGTTGTCTTGCCTGTTCCTGAAAGTCCGAAGAAAATTGCCGCATCGTTTTGCTTACCGATGTTTGCCGAACAGTGCATCGGCATCACGCCTTCAAGCGGAAGGAGAAAGTTCATAATCGTGAAGATGGATTTTTTGATTTCTCCGGCGTATGCAGTATTGCCGATGACACACAATCGTTGCTCGAAGTTCAACACGATAAATGTGTTCGTTGTTGTTCCGTCAATCTGCGGAATTCCCTTGAAGCCCGGCACACACACAACCGTGAAGTCGGGAATGTGGCGGCGATATTCTTCAAGAGTCTTCGGCATGATGAACATATTGCGCGCAAAGAAACTGTGCCACGCTTGCTCAGTGATGATGCGAATCGGCATTCGATATTCTGCATCCGCGCCTGCGTAACAATCCTGCACGAACAGGTCACGCCCTTGCAAGTAACCTTGAACACGCGCCCACAATTCATTAAACTTATCCTGACTGAACGGACGATTATACTCGCCCCACCAGATTTTGTCGTCGGTCGTTCCTTCTTTCACGATGAACTTATCCGTTGCGGCGCGTGCCGTGTGCTTGCCGGTGTTTACAACGATGGGACCTAACTGCGTGATGCGTCCTTCTTTCCGAAACGCGATTTCTTCATACAGCGCTTCCGTCGGAAGATTCCAATAGACCATACGCAAGTCGGTCAAGCCATGATTAATGAGTCCGTAGTCGCTCTTCAGCGATTGTGCTTCGCCTTCAGTCGGAGTTTTTATATTGAGTAAGTTGTTCATAACCAATCCCTCACTAATTTACGTTCGCCGATAAAAATTTCTTTTGGTGCTTTCGGGTCAAGCGCCCATTTGATGCGCTCAACTCCTTGTTTGATTTCTTTGATGGTGCCGCAATAACTCAGCCGCAAGTGACCTTCCATCCCGAATTCTTTTCCGGGAACAGTCACCACAAGCGCTTTCTTCAACAACATCTCCGAAAGTTTTATTGAATCATTCGAGTATGCGCGGAAATCGGGCAAGCAATAAAATGTTCCGTGTGGTTTTGTAACTTTCACACCATCGAACGATTTCAATTCCTGAACCATCACGTTGCGATTATTTTCAATCATGAGTCGAAGCGCATCTACACTGCTTTGAACTCCCATTAACGCGCCCTCTGCCGCCGCTTGTGTGAGAAGCGCAGGGCAAGAAGTCGTTTGTGCCTGAACATTTATCATCACGCTGACGATTGGTTTGCTCGCCACAACCCAGCCGATGCGAAACCCTGTCATGCCATATAACTTCGAGATGCCGTTGATGACGATGACTTTGGATGACTCAATATCTTTGCTCGTAAACTTGAATGCGGAAATTGGTGAACGTCCATCAAACACAAGTTTGTGGTAAATATCATCCATGATGCAATAGATATTTTTCTTCTCACAGAACTCAACAATTTCTTTGATGAATTGCTCAGGATACATCACACCGCTTGGATTGTTCGGACTGTTGATGATGATTGCCCGCGTGTATGAACTGACAGCCGCTTCGATTTCTTTCATGCGCGGCGTGAACGTCCCGTCTTCCGGTTTCACAATCACCGGAATGCCGTAGCACATTTTTATCATCTCAGGGTAGCTGACCCAGTATGGCGCCAGCACAATCACTTCATCCTGCGGATTGAGAATTGTATAGAGCAAGTTGTACAGTGATTGTTTCGCTCCGGCGGAGACGATAACATTTTCCGGTGCGACAAGTCTGTCGTAATGTTCTTCCGTGTAACGGATGATTGCTTTCTTGAGCGACGGAATGCCGTCAGTAGGCGTGTACTTCACATCGCCTGTCGTCAACTTCGCGGCGGAACTCAGGATAGCATTGATGGGCGCTTTGTTTTTCGGCTCGCCAGCGCCGAGGTGAATCACTGCTTCGCCTTTTTCACGCAAGAGACGAGCTTCCTCGTTCAACTTGAGCGTCGGCGACTCAGCGATGGATTTTGCAAGAGTACTCAGAGACATAGTAGTTTTTGGTTTATTGTTTTTGGTTCGAGTTTCGGGTTTTCTGCCCGCCACCGGCGGGTGCAGTGTTAGGTAAAAGGTCTTAGGTAATAGGTCATAGGTGTTATGACGAAGAACAGGGAAAGGGGAAATGAGGTAAGAACGATTTGCTGATTCGCAATGCAAAGTTACCAAAACTCGGTCACTTAACCAAGCAAAGAAAAGTTTTCAGTTTAGTGTTTTCAGTTTCCTGTTACCAATTGAAAACAGGTGAAAGGAAAATACATCGTGATACAAAATCTAAAAAACTGTAACCAGAAACCACTAACCAGTAACGATTCCGCGTGATTGTTAAATAACAGGTAACTCTGTATATTTTCCCATCAAATAATGAAAATATAAACAAGGAAAAGAAAATTATGCCCAATTATGCGTATCGTTGCAAATCATGTTCTTACGAGTTTGAAGAACTCCAGAGAATTTCAGAACCGGTGTTAGTAACCTGTCCGTCTTGCAAAACGGAAAATCTTGTCCGCTTAATAAGCGGCGGCGGCGGACTTCACTTTAAAGGTTCCGGATTTTATTTGACGGATTATAAGAAGTCGAACACAAGTAGCGCGGCGACGGAAACGAAAGCGACGCCGGAGAGCGGGACGAAAACGGAGACGAAGAAGACGGAAACGAAAACAAGTAATTCAACCACAGAGAGTAAGTAGAATATTTTTTATTGAAGGAACGTACCATGTCGAAACAAGAAGCGTTGGACCTCATTCAACAACTTCCGGATGAAGTCACAACCGATGAAATAATTGATGAGTTATATGTCAGAGAGAAAATTCTTTCAAGTATGAAGAAGGTTGAAGCAGGGGAATCAATTTCGTATGAAGAAGCAAAAGTGAGGATGAGTCGGTGGCTCGAATAAAGTGGTCGCCTGATTTCAAAGAATTATTTTTGGGAATACTTGAACAAAATGTCTGAGCTTAATGAAGATAAACTTTTGTCTCTTGCTAAATCATTTCGTAATGCTATTGATAAAGCAGATTTTTCTATTGAATTCGTAGGAGATGAAGGGAATAATAGAATGAAGAGTTTCCCTTGGGGTGCTTGTGGAGAGGCGACGAAATTATTAGGAGTTTACTTGACTGAAAAATATCATCTTGAATCGCTCTTTGAAGTTTATGCTCAAATTGTAGAAGGTAAGATTTGGCATGGCAGTCATAGATGGTTAGAATATAATGGAATAATTTTAGACATTACTCCCGATCAATTTGGATTGGTGAAAGATCCAGTCATTGTCACGAGCAATAGTTATTTTCATTCAACCTTTGCAAAAATAAATTGTAAAACACGTTATTATTATTTTCTTAATGACCAACCTGAATGGATGATCCGTATTTACCAAGCAATCATCAAGAAACTATGATTCTGACTACTCCAACATTTGAGTAAGCACTCTAAAGTAACTATACAAAACAATTTTTTTTTAGAAATGTAACATCTATCCCACAATGAAAGATATTATATGGACTTAAATAAATGGATGAATGAAGTTGAAGTAGCTTATAAAAATTTGGGCAAGTCTCTAAGCCCTAAACATAAAGAAATTCTTCTTTCAAACGTACCTGATAAAAGTACTGCTGAAAGTGCAGATATTTGTTTAGAAACATTAGATGCCCTTTTAAGATATTTTTGGGTGAAGGTTAATACCAAAAAAACATTCGGTGATAAAAATAGTATCACGAAACGATTTGGGAAAACTTTAGAACAGAATTATGGGGTAAGCGAAGGTCCATTTCTTGATTTAGCATATACCTATTGGACTTTTAAGTTGGAGTCACATGATTTACGTGATGATTATGCGCAGTTAACAATTTCTCAAATAATTTTTAAAATAGAAGTTATGCTTGCAAGCATATTCTTCCCAACACCAGGACCACATACCTATCCAGATGATAAAAGAAAAATGCATCAGCGTGATATGTGTCGAGATTTTGCATCTGAATTTGATATTGAAAGATGTATTGCTCAAAGTCCATACTTTCGTTCTACTGCTACGAAAAGTGGAGGTTGTTTAAGTATAGCTATATTCTTCATTATTTTTGGTCTAAGCATTAGTTATATCTTTGTCAACTGAGATTAATTGAATGTGCGACTCACTTCTTCTAAGAGTGAATCATGAACCCCAAAAATACCGATAGCATCCGAGTGTAAGTAAGTCGCGCCTCTTTCAATCCGGAAACGGCAATCCGAAATCAATTTTTCACAATCTCCACCAACGCCTCCACCGCCCGTTCATCTTCTGATTGTCCAAGCCAGAAGATTGCTTCTTTCCTGAGTTTCGGGTTGTGGTGTTTTTGTGCAATCTTGATGAGTTCGTTCACGCCGTCGTGGTTGTCCATTTGTGTGAGTGCGAAGAGCGCCTGCCGTTGAACTTCCGCATCTTCATCATCGTCAAACACGACATCTTTAATTGCATCGAGCGCTTTTTTCGATGCTTTCTCAGCAAGCCAGAACAATGCCTTGCTTCGTGTTCCCGCGTGCTTTCCTTTTCGGGCAAGTGAAATGAGTGAGTCGGTTGCCGTTTCGGTTTCAACCTGACTGAGAGAGAACACTGCCTTTTCTCTCACATCTTCCGAATTATCTTTTTGTGCTGTTGCAGTCAGTAAAGAAATAACTTCTTCGTGTTCCTGCTGACCAATCCAGAAAACAGATTCTTCCCGAACATCATCATCTGCTTTGCTGAGGAGAATGTTTTTGAGGAAAAGGAATATTTCATCAGACGGCTGATGCAATCCAATTGCCCGGATGACATCTTCTTTCACTTCATTTGTTTTGGTTTTCTGAAACATTGATTTCAACAACTCCACACTTTCATCATCGTGTGCGGCTTCGAGCCAGTACAGTGGCTTCTCATCCAAATCAGCATGAAGCGACATATTGCTTATGTTCACTTCGCGAACGTACTCTTTTTCAAACAAAATAAGAACAGCAATTTTCTTGACAATCTTAGCATCTTTTCCGTCACCAATAATGATTGTTCCTTCCTCTACGAGGTCGTAGACCATCTTACCGCAGTCGCTGTCAAACTCAGGCGTCGGTTCAGATTCATTTTTAACACCGTACACCATTTCAAAAATTGATTTGGTATTTCGTTTCCGCGAATCAAACGCCCCGACATACGAATTCTTTTCCATCAGCCGCGAAATGCAGTAGCCAATCCAGTAGCCATTTTTGCTGTTGTTTTTCTTTGCAAGATTATGAGCAATTTCCAATCTCTCGTTTAGTGATTGATCATTTGGTGAGTTGTTAATTTGTGAGTGGTTAATTCGTATAACTTCCTGACCGATACTTTTATCCGTGCAGGCAACATTCAGCAAACTAAGAACAAGAAAAGAATAACTGAAAACAGGAAACATTAAACTGTAAACAGAAAATCGAGTCACGTATAACATATAACGCATAACTTACTTTTTCCCCTCAAGAATTTCCATGAGTGCGGCGCGTGCTTTTTCTGTCCCGATTTGACCGAGAGCATTCACTGCCGCAGTTTTCACTTTTTTACTTCCGTCTTTTTTCACAGCATCAACCAGATAGGGAACAGCGTCGTCGCTTTCAGTCCCTGCAAGTGCATAAATTGCCGCAACCTGAAGTTCCGTATCGGTTTCTTCTTTCAATATTGTCCCGAGCAGACTGATGGATGCATCATCATCCTCGTTTCCGATTTGATAGAGAGCCGCTTTTTTAACCTCCGAGGATTTCGCTTTCTTGATGATATTGCGAAGCGTCTCTTTAACTTTGTTTCCATGTACATTGCCGAGCGCATACACAGCGGCTTTGGCGACCTGTTCGTTGGATTGCTCTGTGGCGATAGTGAAGAGATATTCAGCCGCAGAAGGATCGTCAGTATTTCCCATACTATAGATTGCCGCTTCCTGAACTTGGTTATCTTTGCCGTTCATGATAATGTCTTTTAATACTTTTCCTGCTTCGGCTCCATCCATATTTCCGATTGCATAGACGGCGGCTTTCCGAAGTTCCGGCTCATCATCACCCAATGCGACTTCCTTAAGCGTTCCAAGCGATGCCTCATCATCACGGTCGCCGAACGCATACAATGCGGCAGAACGGACTTCCGTATGCTTTGCTTCTTTGAGAATATTCCTGAGTTCCTTCGTTGCCTCACTGCTTGAATTATTATTCAGCGCATACGTCGCCGCTTTGGCAAGCTCCTTGTCCGTTTCGGTACGTGCAATTTCGCCAAGGAAAGAAACGATATCGTTTTGGTTTCTGTCTCCGAGAGCATAAAGCGCGGCGGTGCGAACCTCGGAATGTTTTGCTTCTTTCAAAATTCGTTTGAGTTCTTTCGTTGCGTTGTCATGAGAATTATTATTGAGCGCATATGTTGCCGCTTTAGCAAGCTCTTTGTTTTTCTCTGTGCGTGCAAGTTCTCCGAGAAATGCTACAACATCGTTCAACTCGTTATCGCCGATTGCATAGAGCGCGGCTTTCCGGACTTCCGCATCATTATCTGATTTGATGATTTGCATCAGCAGGTTCGATGCAGTTTTATTGTCTTTGTTCGAGAGTGCATACACCGCGTCGCGACGGACTTTGATACTTTTATCTTTTGCAACAATCTCGCTCAGTTTTTTTGTTGCTTCCTCCGAATCGAAATCGCCGAGGATATAGACAATTTTGCTGTGGATATTCTCGCTCGATGTCTTATCATACAGCGAACTAATCGTCTCGAACGCTTTCTCGTCGCCGATATCGCGCAAAGCGTGGAGCGCCGCAAGTTTGATGTCGTCATCATTTTCGCTTTGCAAATCGTCAATCATTGTTTCGTATTCCGGTTTGCCTGCCCGGACGAGCGACGCTCCGATGCGAACCATATTTCCTTTTGCATCATCAACCCACTTGCTCTTCGGAAATGCTTTGATGAAATTCTGATAGCACTTGAACACTTCTTCTGGATTCTCTCCCGATTTCTCTTTCACATAGCATTGCCAGTAGCGAGCGCTTGTCACTGATTTGCTTTTCGGATATTCTTTGACGAATGCATCCAAGGCTTTTTTCGCGCTTTCCCATTGTTCTTCAAGAACGAAACCGTATGCTTTCTCGTACGCTTTCGAGTCGGTGTCTTGGGCGAATGACTGAAAACTCGAAAGAATTAATAATATCAACAGTAATGTCATTCCGAATTTATTTCGGAATCTAATTACGTGTTTGAAAAGATGCTGAAATAAATTCAGCATGACGTGAGTGGGATGTGTGTGAGCTTTACTGAGATTCATAGTGAGTTCCTTTCTTACAAACTTTTATGTTCTTTCGTTAATGATTTCTTTTGTGATTGCTTGCTCTTCATCGCACGCATTTCTTCCATATTGATTTTTAGCAGAATCGCTTTCTCGTCAACACCTTTTTTAACAAGTTCGATTGCCGGCAAATCGCTTTGCTCTTCGATGTTGGCAAGTTGAAGCAGAATTACTTCCAACTCATCAATCAATTGTTTGATGCGTTGTTGGTCCGGCTCGATAAGTCTTGGTTTCAAATCGGCGGCTTCGTGGAGAAGCGAGCGGGATATTTTCTGCTGTCGCGAAAAACTTAATGAAGCATCATCTTCCGAATTGATGAGACCGAGAAGCATGACTTTTGAACGGTCTAAGTAGGACTGAGCGGCTAGCCTTGTTAGTTGATTAGTTTCCGGTTTCCTGTTTCCGGTTTCCGGAATGGAATTTTGATTTTTGATTTCCTTGCCCGCCTGTGGCGGGTGAAATTGCTGATTGCTGATTACAGTATCAACGGTTGTGTTTTGTTCGAGGTTGACTGTTGTCGGTTGACTGTTGACGGTTTCCTGGTTACTGAAAATGTATTTTCCTAAATACAATCCGACAGCAAGCAGAAGTGTTGCGGCGATGCCGTATGACCATGCGGGTTGCCATGCAAAACGAAGGGGGAGAATGTTCCGCTTCTCTTGTTTCACTTCGGATTCTTTTTGTATCGAAGCGTCCAATGTGTTCCAGTAATTTTTCCAGTATGCTTCGTCCGGCTCTGTTCGCGTTCGTTGACTCATCACTTGTAATGTTGATTCAAGTTTCCGGTACGCGGCGGAACATGGTGCGCATGAGTTCAGATGCGATTTCAGTTCCGATAGTTGTTCTTTCGGGAGTTCGTCGTACAATGCTTCAACGAACAGTTCCTGATAGTGTTCACATTGTTTCATAGTTATTCTATTCCTAATTCTTCCCGATATATCGAAAGTTCACTCTGTAATCGTCTGATGGCGCGGAAGAGTAACGTCTTCACTGAGCCGAGAGAAATTTCCAACATGTCGGCAATTTCTTTCAAAGGGAGGTCGTGGTAATGCCGGAGTGTGAAGACGATTTTTTCACGCGGCGTTAATTGTTCAAGCGCTCGTTCAATATCTTTTTGAATGAGACTCGCTTCTGCTGATTGTTCGGGCGTGACGGAAGTACTGCGCGGCTCAACGGGAATTGAGTTCTCGTCATCGTCTGTTAAATGAGTTGGCTTGAACATGGTTAGCGATTTTTTACTTCGATGGTCGTAACACGTGTTGACCGTGATACGATAGAGCCACGTCCCGAACTTCGAGTCGCCGCGAAAATTGTGGAGCGACTTGTACGCTTTCAGGAAAACATCCTGCGACACATCTTGGGCATCGAGATGGTTACCGGATAAATCATAAGCAAGGCGATAGATTTTCACCTGATATCGTTCGACTAACTGCCGAAAGGCGTTCATATTGCCGTTCCGGGTTTGTTCGACGAGGGTTTGTTCGTCAATCACGTGGTTTCATTGTTTCAATCGTTAAGACGATGGGATGAGGGGAAAGGTTGACAAATAGGAATCAAACATTGACGAAATCTCAAAAAATTGTTTTTGTCGTCATGCCGAATTTATTTCGGCATCTGTTCTATCATACGTGTTTTAGATTCCGACATACGTCGGAATGACATATTTCTTTGATAGCGTTCATAAACATTATGATTCAGAAAGCACGTCATAAATTGTTCTCAACAACCGTTCCGCGGTGTAGGGCTTTGGCAGGAATGCTTTCACGGTTCCGGTTACTTCCGAGGCGAGTATGTCGTGCGAGACTAATCCGCTTGTGATGATGATTTTAACGTTCGGATTTATTTCCGTCAGGATTTTGATTGTCGCCGTTCCGTCGCGGGATGGCATCATCATATCAGTCAGCACGATGGTGATGTTGTTTTGGTGTTCGCGGTATTTTGCTTCCGCTTCGATGCCGTCGTTAGCAATCACCACTTTGTAGCCGAATGTTTCCAGTGTTCCTTTTGTGACCTGACGAATTGCCGCTTCATCATCAACCACGAGAAGTAATTCTCCGTTGCCGGCGGGAAGATTGACATGCGATGGTTCCGAAGTCTTCCCATCAGTTTTCTTACTTGCGGGAATATAAATTTTGAACGAAGTGCCTTTGTTCAATTCGCTGTACACGTTGATGAAGCCGCCATGTTCTTTCACAATTCCGTTCACTGTGGAAAGTCCCAAGCCCGTTCCTTTTCCGATTCCCTTTGTCGTGAAGAACGGCTCGAATATTTTTTCCATGACTTCCTGTGTCATTCCCGTTCCCGTATCTGAGACGGCGAAGACAACATACTTTCCTTGCTTCGCCTGAGGATGCAATTTGACATACGTTTCATCCAGCAAAATATTTTCAAGCGAGAGCGAAAGTGTACCGCCGTCAGGCATCGCGTCGCGGGCATTTACACAGAGATTCATCAACACCTGATGAAGATGTGTGGCATCTCCGGCAACTGTCCAGAGTTCACTTTGAATATTTGTTTTTAATGTGATTGATTTCGGGAACGTTTCGTTGATGATAGATTGAATTTCTTTCAGCAGATGTTTCGGTTGTAGTTCATCCTGTTTTCCTTCAACGCCGCGGGCGAACGTCAATACTTGCTTCACGATGTCTGAGCCGCGCTTCGCGCTTGTTTCGAGCGTATCCAACATCCGGTTGCTCGATTCATCAACAAACTTTCTTTTCAGAATTTGCACTGCCATTAAAATCGGAGCGAGGACATTATTCAAATCGTGAGCGATACCGCTCGCAAGCGTACCGAGACTTTCGAGGCGTTGCGTACGGAGAAATTGCATCTGCAATTTTACTTTTTCGGTGATGTCTGTGTTGATGAGCAGGATGGATTTGGGAAATCCTTCGCGGTCTTTCAACAGCGTCCATCGGCTATCAACAATAACGCCTTTTCCGGTCTTTGTAACTTGTTGTAACTCGCCCGTCCATTCGCCTTTGTCGAGAACTGTTCTCAGCGCATCTACGATTTCGGGAGAATATTCCTTGTACAAAATTTCGTTGACATTCTTCTCCTGAATTTCTTCCTTCTTCCATCCGTAAATTAATTCAGCGCTTTTGTTCCAATACGAAATTCTTCCTTCGAGGTCACACACGGCGATTGCGTCATGCGCATTCTCGATGAGCGCCGCCTGATTCTTGATTTGTTCCTCCGAGCGAATCCGCTCGCTCAAATCCGTAAACACACCGATGGTGCCGACGAACACTCCGTTTTCAAACAACGGGCTTCCGCCAATGAGCAAGCTGATTCGTGAGCCATCTTTGCGGATGACTTGCATTTCGTAGTGGTCAACAGCGCCTTCTTTTCTCCGTTCCTGCGCGGCACGTGCAATATGTTTCAGGTTTGATGGAACCAAGTCAGACCAGCGTTTTCCGAGGAGTTCCTGAGGTTCATACCCGAGCAACGTTGCCAATGCAGGGTTGACGTACGTGATGCGCTCTCTTTCATCATCAACAAGAACACCCTCTGCCATTGTTTGAACAACGTTTTCGTTGAACTCTTTCAACTTGCGAAGGGATTCGTTGCTCTCGCGGAGTTCCGCCGTTCGTTCAAGGACGCGCTGTTCCAACAGGTCGCGGGATTTTTGCAATTCATCAGTCCGGTGTTGCAATTCATCGGTTCGTTGTTTGACAACCGCTTCAAGGTTCTTCTTTTGTGAATGAATACTTCTCACGCGCAACCGGTACGAGCCATAGACAAATCCAACAATGAATATACCACCAAGAATTCTAAACCATATGGTTTTGTAAAACGGAGGCGCTATGATAATGCTGATGGAACTTCCTGTTTCGTTCCACACGCCGTCGTTGTTCGAGCCTTTGAATCGGAACGTGTAGGTTCCCGGGTCAAGGTTGGTGTAACTTGCATAGCGGCGAGAGCCGGAAGAAATCCAATCCGGGTCGAAACCTTCCATCATGTATGCGTAATGATTTTTTTGTGGCGCTGTATAATCAAGCGCGGCAAACTCTATAGAGAAGAAATTATCATTGTGTGTTAGTTGAACTTCTTTCACCAACGGAATTGTTTCATCGAACATAATCGGCTTATCGAATTTCATAAACGAAGATAAGACAACGGGAGGAATGTATTGATTGTCTTTGATTGCTTTCGGGAAAAAACTGTTCATGCCATTAATGCCGCCGAAGAACATTTCGCCCGCACGGGTTTTGCAATACGAACCACGGATAAATTCGTTACTTTGCAATCCGTCGGTGAAGTCATACACACGCGCGTTCCACGTTGTCGGATTGAATTTTGTCAAGCCGCCAATGGTGCTTATCCAGAGATTGCCGTCATCATCTTCCAGAATTCCGTTCACCCGGTTGTTGGAAAGCCCGTCTTTCTCCGTGAAGAATTTGAATGTCCGGGTTGATTTATCATACAAATTCAAGCCGCCGCTGTACGTTCC
The DNA here is from genome assembly GCA_016212665.1 of Ignavibacteriota bacterium. Taxonomy (NCBI): domain Bacteria; kingdom Pseudomonadati; phylum Ignavibacteriota; species Ignavibacteriota bacterium. The sequence continues at coordinate 95,495 of JACREZ010000004.1, read as the reverse complement.
TATCCATAAAAAATTCTTGTTCAATTTTGATTCGTACAACACGGTGACTGTTCTGTTGTTCAAGCCAATGGGGTTTGCTGGGCTGAACATGAATCGCTCGAACTCGTTTGACTCGCGGAGAAATTTATTCAAACCACCGACAGCAGTTCCAATCCACAATTCGCCATCGGTATCTTCCAGCAATGCCCACACATTATCCGAACTGATGCTTTTGGGGTTGGAAGCATCGAACGTGTAATGATTAATTTTCTTGCTCGATTGTTCATAACTGAATAATCCCGATTCGGTCGCAATCCACATCAAGCCATGGTTGTCCTGAAGAAGCGCATTGATTTGTAACGGTGTTCCCGAAGGAATTTTTTCTTCAAGATTTTTCATTCGCGTGAATGAACCTGTTTTTTTATTTAAGATGTTCAATCCGTTTCGCGTTCCAATCCACAGAGTTCCGTCGTACTCTTCCATGATTGCTGTGATTGCATCATCACTGATGGAGTTGCTGCTTGCCGGATTATGAGTGAAGTACTCCACCGTTTCATGCTTGCGGTCGAAGCGATTCAACCCGTTGTCCTGAGTTCCTACCCAGAGAATACCGTCTCTTTCTTCATAGAGTGCAGAGACTGCATTGCTATTCAAACCGTACGATGCCAACGGGTCATGCCGGTAAAGATTGAACTTGAGTTTTTTCCTGCTGAACTTGTTGATGCCTCCGCCGTACGTTCCGAGCCACAGCGTTGCCGAACGGTCTTCAAACACAAAACTGACATCGTTGTGGCTGAGACTTTTTTCGTCGTATGGATTATGCCTGACGAGTCGAAAGCGGTTTGTTTTTTTATCATACACATTGAGTTCACGCTCAGAGTTGATAATCCAGAGGAGCCCGAACGAGTCTTCATAGAGAGAGGTGATATTATTTCCGCTGATGCTGTATGGCTGATTGTGAACGTGCGAGAAGCGAGTGAATGTTGAAGTGGCTTCATCCAATCTTGCCAAACCTTCCGTTGTTCCGACCCAGATGGTATTTTCATGGTCGAGCAGTACCACATTGATGACGTTTCCGATTAAACTATTCGGGTCGTGCGGGTAGTGTTTGTAGGAAGTAAATTTTTTCGTTTTGATTTCGAATTTGTTCAAGCCGGATTTTGTGCCGAGCCATAGATTACCGCTCTTGTCTTCGATGATGCTTGTAATGACCGGGTTGCTTAAACTCAGATGGTAACTTGAAAATTGGTCGTTCGTCCGGTCGTATTTTTTTACTCCATGATTCGTGCCGAACCAGATAAACCCCGACTTGTCTTCATAGATGACGGTTACGATGTTACTTCCTGCAACAGCGGAATCTTTTCCGATATTTTGATAATGTGTGAACGTTCCGGTGGTGAGGTCAAGTTTATCAAGACCGACATTTGTGCCGAGCCACATTTGATTGTTCTTATCGTGATGCAACGCCGTGACGATGTTTCCGCTTAAACTGTTTTTGTTTTTTGGGTCATGCGTGTAATAGATGAACTTTCCGAGATTCCTATCAAATTTGTTGATGCCGCCGATACCGAGAATTGTCCAGATGTTTCCGTCTTTGTCTTCGTATAATCGTGTGAGAAAATTTCCCGCTAATGAAGAGACATCCTGCGGGTCGTGGCGATACACAGTAAAGTTGTAGCCATCGTACATGTTCAAACCATCCTGCGTGCTGAACCACATGAAGCCGTAGCGGTCCTGAAGAATCCATTGGATGTTGCTTTGGGAAAGTCCCTGTTCGAGCGAGAGCCGGTCGAAGTTGAGGTTGTCAATTTGCGCGGTGAGCGAGAGCGAGGTAAGGAGAGACAACACAAGTGGTAGCAACGCACGGTGGAAACGATTGTGCATCGCAAATGAATGATAATAAGAGTTGAATGGACGTAGCCGGTTTTTCATATTTCTACACAGACCAAAGTGATTGTGTTGTCGGGTTGATTGATTGTACGGAATTTTTGTTGTTATGGCAATTTGCGGACAAAGGATATACGGCAATGTGTATCAAATGTTCATGTATCCAATAACAGAGTTAATTTTTTCGCGAAAATTATTGCCTTTCTCAAAAAGAATTCTTACCATACACACAATTCAACAGGCAGTAGATTCTCAAACGGACTGTTGACCATTCGGTAGAGCAATGAAAAAAGAGTTAGTTCATTTCTTTATCGGAACGATAAGCACACAAAATTAACAATGTATTCATAAAGTAGGAAGGTTACTCAGATGAAGGTAGCGAGAGTTTTCTTAACGGTTATAGTGTTATTATCATTTTTTGTTCTTCAAACAGCGCTTGCACAAAGCAAGGCGAGCGATTCTCTTCGATGGTCGAATGTGAAGTCCAACCCGTATGCAGGTAACGTTGTTCAGTCAATGGTTCGTACCATGCAAACAGTTCCGGTCAGGACAACGTTGCGTACTACAACAACAGTGAACGGAAGCGTTTCTGTTTATCCGAATATTCAAATCCATCCAAGTACGATTACCACGCAGAGTGAGATCAGTGTTGCAATGCACCCGGAGAATCCGGCGAAACTTTTCGTCGGTTCGAACGCTGTTCATTACACTACTTCGTTCGGGAGCCAGGGCTGGTACTACACAACCGATGAAGGTCAAACATGGAGCGGGAGCGATACACTTCCAACGCATAACGACCCGAATGATTTTCTTGCAGATCCTTCGGTTGCTATCGGGAGCGACGGGACATTATTTTTTAACGCATTACTTATAGATGACAGGTATAGGAACTTTGCATTCGTAACCCGTTCCACTGATGAAGGAGGTACATGGTCTCAGGTATTGATTCCGGGTTCGGAAGGAGAGGATGATAAAAATCATATGACTGTTGATAATTCTCCGAACAGTCCGTACCTCAACAATATTTATACAGCATTCACAGATTTTCGGCAAAATTCTTACCCGGTAGTTTTTTCCCGGTCAACGAATTCGGGAAAATCATTTTCTCCCAGAACTGTTATCAGTGATTCTGTAGGAACATTCTTAGCGCAGGGTGTCAATCTTGCCGTCGGAATCAATGGCGAAGTGTATGCCGCATGGTCAGGATACGATACATGGCCCCCCACGACCTCGAATTTAGGTTTTGCAAAATCTACAAATGGAGGAGAGACGTGGGAGAGTTCGCGAAGTATTGCAACGGTCAATGATTTGCGCGGGTACTTAAGAAAAGGAAATGAGAGCATCCGCGTCTCAAGTTTCCCATCAATTGCTGTTGATTACAGCAACGGTTCCCGACGAGGATGGATGTACATCGTTTATGCGGATAAACAATCTTCGCAGCCGGACATTATGTTGATTCGCTCAACTGACGGAGGTGATACGTGGAGTACACCGAAGCGAGTGAACACCGATAATACAAATCTTGACCAATGGATGCCGTGGATTGCAGTTGATAAAGCAACGGGCGTTTTGTTTGTAACCTATTACGACAGCAGAAATTTTCCCGCGAACGATTCTGCGGAAGTGTTTGTCTCTTTTTCGGTTGACGGAGGAGAATCGTTTGATGATGTGTTGGTGAGCGACGTCCCGTTTCTGCCTGCTTCGATTGATGGTCTGGCAGGTGGATACATGGGGGACTACATCGGAATTGTTGCGGCGAACGGAACTGCGTGGCCTTGCTGGAATGATAACAGAACAGGAATTCATCAGGTATACACGGCGAAGGTACAACTGTTCGATATGCAAATGACAAAGAGGATTCACATTGATAAAGATTCATTATTGTTTGATGATGTTTTTGTCGGGATGCAGGAAACGTTGCACGTGAGCATCAGTAATATCGGTTTGCACGACACACTGGAAGTGACCGATATATCTTCTACCCATGGAAAGTTTCAACCACTCAGTACATCATTCTCTATTCCGCCGCTTCAGGGTGAACAACTTTCCGTTCTGTTTTCCCAAGCGGATTCACAACAAGTTTATGAGGGCGAGTTGTTGATTTCCAGCAACGATTCACTCCAGCCGGTCCTACATTTACCGATGAAAGCAAGAAGTATCTTGCCGCCCGAAATACATATCGCCCCGCTTTCGTTCGATTATGATTTGCAGGGAGGAGATAGCGTTGAGACGGAAATGATGATTCGAAATTCCGGAAATGGTACGTTGCAGTTTGAATTGAACATTGAATCCGGAACTACATCGAACGTGAAAATGATAGCAAGTTATAAAGAGCAAATCATGGAACGGAATGAAGATTTCTCGATGAATAAACGTACGATGAGACAATCATCGAGAGAGGAGAGCAGGAAATTATCCGACTACAATCTGAACGGTGTCTCAATCCTTTTTGATGCGTACCATTCATACGCCGATACCTATTATGTTCCTCTCTTGGTGAAAGATTTGAAGAATGCCGGTGCGGAAATATCGATAATGACTTCGGGCGCTTACGATTATGATGTTCTGAAACAGTATTCAATGCTCTTCATCCTTGAAGCAAATTATTATCTCCCCGAACATGAAGTCGAAGAACTGAAACGCTATTTACAGAGCGGCGGTGGATTAGTGATTATCGGTGATGATTATCCTGATATCTCTTCCGACTGGACTTCGTTTGCAGGAATTACAGCAGAGAGAGGAGGTTACTCCGGAGTTACTTCAGATATAACGCCGCATGAAGTTACCAATAATGTTGAGCAACTCTATTTCGGTTCAGTTTTATCTGTTCTTGATGTTATAAGTCCTGCGACTTCTCTTGTACGATTGAGTGGAGAATCAATTGTCGCTGCATCGCAATACGGTAGTGGGAAGATTGTGTTTATTACTGACGATGATATCCTGGGTACTTACACACTTTATGATAATTCCGTCTTGCTGATGAATTCATTTCAATGGGCAGGAACTGAAACATGGCTTATCTTGTCGCAACAGAATGGCGAGGTGAGTCCACACGATAGTTTACCGGTGAGTATTAAAATTCATACGAAGGACTTGCTTGGTGGAACATACAACAGAATGCTTGTCGCATCAAGCAATGACCCGCAACAGCCGGAAGTGCGTACCCCCGTCAACATTCGTGTGCATGGCGTTCCTGATATGATTGTGAATGATGAGGTTCAGTTCGGGAAAGCGTATGTTGGTTATCCCAAAACGGTGAACTTCAGTATTGTAAACGATGGAACAGATTCACTCCTGATTTCAACCATTGCAAGTGATAACAGTGAATTTACGGTTCTTCAGCCGACTCCTTTTTCGGTTCAGTCGCTCTCTTCCATCGAGATGCAACTGCAATTCATTCCAACTCAGGAAGGAAATCGTACCGGGCAAATAATTATCTCGAGCAATGACCCGGATACGCCGTTCGATACGGTGAATGTTTTTGGAGTTGGAAACAATCCGCCGCACATCGAAGTGAACCCGAATTCACTCTCTTACGAACTGAACGTTGGCGATTCCATTGGAACTACTCTTCAGGTCACGAATTCGGGAAGCGATACGTTATCATTCACTCTCGGTACGGGCTTAGTACAAACTATGTACACTGCAACGCATCAAAACAAAAACACGTTGCCGTGGTTTACCATTACGTTGCCTGAGAAAGAAACGCCCCCGGAACTCGTCCATCAAATACCTGATGCGGAGGAGAAAAGCAATCTCTTACCAACACTTGATTTACACGGAGTAAATATTCTCATTGACAGAGTTCATAGTTACTATGATACGTCATACTTTATGTTGTACTATTTCAGCAGGGATATGAAGGATGCGGGCGCAACGGTTTCGCTGATGACGGGAGGTGAATACACGTTCGAAGAACTTTCGAACTACGATTTTATCATCGTCGTGGAACCAAATACTGAACTGAGTATTTCGGAACGTGCAGCATTGCAACAGTACCTTGAATCCGGCGGAGGATTGTTCATCATTGGTGATGATTATCCTCAAATCACCAGCACTTGGACGGACTTTGCCGGCATAATTCCTCAGACAGGAGGATATTCCGGTATCACAGGTGACCTGACATACCATCCCGTAACACAGAATGTTGATACGCTTTCGTTCACTTCTGTCAACGCTACACTCACCGTTGAAGAACCTGCAATTTCACTTGCGCGAATTTCCGGTGAAACGGTTCTGGCAGTTTCTACCATTGGTGGAGGAAACATTGTCTTCAGTGTAGATGAAAGCACGTTATACAATTATTTTTCTTATGATAACAGAACGATGTTCCTCAACGCCGTTGAATGGCTTGCAGGTTCTGCATGGTTGAAGTACGACCCGATACTTGGAAAATTACTTCCTGATTCAAGTGCAACAATTCGGGTTTCTCTGAATGCTGAACATTTGCTGGATGGATTGTACAGAACAAAATTTGTATTTCAGAGCAACGACCCGGCAACTCCGGAACTTGCGGTTCCGCTCGATGTCACCGTTCACGGCGCACCGTCAATCGCCGTTCCCGAATCGCTTTTGTTTGAACCGACGTTTGTCAATTATTCAACAAGCACAATGCTTGAAATCCGAAGTAACGGAACCGATACGTTAATTATTTCTAATATTCAATCGGATAATCCTGATTTCAGTCCGTTCTTTGGTGGTCCAACATTTATTCCGCCTAATCAGAAAATATATTTCACAGTTAGTTTTCATTCACAGGCAGTCGGAGTTCAAACCGGAACATTATCTGTTTTCAGTAATGATGCGACAAACCCGGTTGTTACCGTCAGAGTGATTGGAGAAGCGATTGAACCTCCGCAGATGGAGGTGACGCCGACAGAGATAACATTATCGGTAACAGAAGGAGACAGCATCGCTTCTCAATTCTCGATTACTAACAATGGATTGGGGACCCTCGAATATCATCTCACCAGCGAAGCCCAGCCGGGAGTTGCGGCTTCACAGTTGGAAGAAAAAAATCAAGGGGAATTTTTTCAACAAAGTTTGACCGCATCATTCGATGCATCAAAAGATGGAACAACCTCGAATGAATTCCACGAGAATAATACACGTTCAGCTCCTTCAATTGATTTGATGGGAAAGAAGATTCTGTTCAGTCGGTATTACAATGGTTTTGATACATCGAGTTCTATTATTAAAACGCTCTTTCAGGATTTACGTGATGCTGGAGCGGAAGTTGTTGTAAAAGGGTTCTATCAACTATACTATGACTCGATTAAACAATACTCAACAATCATTCTTATAGAACCAAGTTCGAATTTATATAGCGACGAAAGGGATGATGTAGAGGAATACATCCGTCAAGGTGGTTCTCTGTTTGTTTGCGGTGATGACTATGTCAGTGCAATCTCAAGTTGGGTTTCATTTGCAAAAATGAATGTATATGAGGAACAGGTATCGGGAATTACTTCCGACATAAAACCACATCCGGTTACGTACGAAGTTGACACACTTATGTTTTCCGCTGCGTATGCAAGAATAAAGACTTCATCTTATTCTCGACCAATCGTCCGTTTGTTTGGTAAGACGTTAGCAGCAGTCGGTACGTATGGCGAAGGAAAAATTGTCTGCATCACCGATGATAATCTCCTCGCCGATTACGACCAGTACGATAACAGAACGTTTGTGTTGAATTCGTTTGCATGGTTAAGTTCTCCGGCATGGTTGGATTATTCCCCCGATAGCGGAATTGTTCCGGCAAATAGTAGTGAGGCAATTACGTTGCGAGCAAATGCCAGCGCGCTCGGCGGAGGGAAATATAAAGCAACTATCAAGGTGACAAGCAACGACCCGTTGAACACCACTGAATATGTGGCGGTGAATTTTACCGTTATCGGCGCGCCGAATATTGTGTTGCTCACAAAGTCGGTGGATTTCGGGAACGTGTTCATCGGCTACCCCGATACGACGGAAATCGTTGTACGAAATTCCGGTTCAGTTCCGTTATCAATCACCAACATTGTTTCGAGTAACAGTAAATTTGTACCGCTTGATTCTGTCGCTTTTGAATTACCACCGAAGCATAGCGATACGCTTCGTGTCCGGTATTTTACGGAGGTTCTTGGAGTTGATACCGGGACCTTGAGTATTTCCAGCAACGATTCAACAGACCCGGTTGCTACTGTCGCGTTACGAGGCGTCGGAGTTTACCCTCCACATATCGAAGTAACTCCCGATTCATTGAGTTTTACGTTGAACTACGGAGATACAAGCAACGCGCCGTTTACATTGAAGAACACGGGTCTGGGCACGCTTGAGTTTGAAATTGAAACGAACACGGAAACATCACGTTTCCTCGGAATTGAGCCACAGAGCGAGCGAACACCGGACGAATTGCAGTCTGTTGTGCCGGTAAATCTTCAGGGGTTGAACATATTGTTCGATGCGTACCATAGCAGTTGGGATACAAGCACATCGGTGATAACAGAACTCGTTAGAGATTTACGGCAAGCCGGAGCGAATATCAATGTATTAAGAAATCGTTTTACTGCTGATACGCTTTCTCGGTATTCAGCAATTATGATTTTGAACCCGTATTATAGTCTTCAACCTAACGAAGTCACCGCGCTAACGGAGTTTGTACAACGCGGCGGACATGTTTTCATTTGCGGTGAGAATTACATAAGCAATTTAAATCAATGGACTTCCTATGCCGGGATTAATTTTGTAAGTCAGTATTTCTCCGGTGGAATAATAACAGACATCACCCCACACGAAGTAACAGCAAATGTTGATACACTGAGGATGTCCTATCTCTACGCATATATCACAAATTCGGGAGTTGCAACCTCGTTGGCAAGAATTTCGGGGAATACTCTGCTCGCTGTTTCTGAATATTACAAAGGGAGGGTTGTTGCAATATCATCTCCCAACGTGTTAAGTTATTATACTTACAACGATAACAAGCAAATGCTATTAAATTCATTCGGTTGGTTTGCGGGGAAAAATTGGCTGAGCGTTTTACCTGAGAAAGGAACCATTCCATCCAATACAAACAGGAATCTCACAGCAACTGTTCGCACCGCGTCGTTAGAGGGTGGAACATATAACGGTCAGATTCGTGTGAAGAGCAACGACCCAGAGCGGAAGACGGTTGAAGTTTCAGTTCGATTGCGAGTTATCGGTGTTCCGAATATCGCGCTCGCTCCGGTTTCATTAGATTTCGGAGATGGCTACATCGGGTTTGCAGATACGCTCTCGTTGACAATCTATAACCGTGGAACTGATTCGCTCAACATACAGAACATTCAATCGAGCAATCTCAGGTTTTCCGTTGCAGGTGAAGTTGCGTTCAAGATTCCTCCCAAACAAAAAAGAAATGTCGTCGTGCAGTTCACTCCGATTGCTACCGGTACTCAGACAGGAATGTTGACAGTTTCAAGCAACGACCCTGACTCGCCGCAACTGACAGTCCAAATAAGCGGGAGAGGAATTTATCCGCCGCATCTTTCCGTTTTCCCAACTTCACTTGATGTAATATTGAATGAGGGTGATAGTTTGGTAATACCTTTGACGTTTACTAATACCGGACTTGGGACTTTGAATTTCTCCATCAGCACTGAAGAGTTAGATACTTCGTCCTCTTTGTTGAGGTCGGTAGAAAATGCTTCCGGAGAAATGACGGAGGAAGAAAAAGAAAAGCAATTGCAACAAGTAAAGATATTTTCCTTAGAATCCTCATCCATTACTGCAACGTCCAAACCGCTGGCGGGAATGAAAGTCTTGTTTGACCGAGTACATACATATTACGACACAAGTGTCTCTCCGGTAAGAAATATAATAAGGGATATCAGGAATTTGGGCGCTACTATTTCGGTGCTTGCAAATCAAGGACTGAATTCTGATACCCTTGCTCAATACTCTATCTTATTAGTTTATGATCCAAATTATAATGAATTGACTTCGGAAGAAATTGAAATACTGAAGGAGTATGTCCAAAAAGGGGGAGGCCTCTTTGTTGTTACTGACTATAATGGTAGAAGCAATTTGTTGTGGACATTATTTTCAGGCATCACCACTGTTTTTAATAATAATAACTTCAGTGGATATGGAAATGAGATAACAAGCCATCCCTTGACTCAGAATGTTGATACATTATTTGTGTCCACCCGTATCTCGTTAAATATTTCTTCTCCTGCTATCTCTCTGGTGAGATTGGGTGGGCTTACTACAACTGCGGCTTCAGAATATGGTATGGGAAGAATTGTCTGCTTATCATCTCAAAACCCTATTGCAAACTATGATTATTATGACCACAAGACATTCATTCGGAACGCGTTCTCGTGGTTAGGTTCGATCCGGTGGCTTTCTGCAACTCCCGATACCGGGACAATTACTTCCGGGAACAGCATGATAATCAATGCGTTATTCCATGCTGAAGAGATTGACAGCGGAAAGTATTATGCTTCGCTCAATATTCAAAGCAATGACCCGGCATTAACACTTCGGAAAATTCCCGTACAACTCACCGTAAATCCGGCTCCTTCAATCGCTTTGAAAAACGATTCACTCGATTTTGAAGAAGGGTTTATCGGATACCCGGACACACTGTTGCTCGAAATTCAAAACAACGGTTCGGATACGCTCAGGGTTACATCAATCAATTCTAACCAAACTGAATTTTCCACAACGAATCAATCGGGGTTTGTTATTTCCCCTCATGGAAAATATCTTTTGCACACTACATTTATACCGACACAACCTGGCGCTGTACAGGGAATTTATACTTTGCTAACTAATGACCCAAGCGATTCTCTTGTCAATATCTTTGTGAGAGGAATAGGGGTGCATCCTCCGCATCTTCTGGTCTCAACAGATACTTTGCGTTTTGTTCTCAATAGCAGGGATAGTCTTCAACAGAACTTCCCGATAGAAAATAGCGGATTGGGCGGATTGAAGTTTGATATCAAACGAAAATATCAGACAACCAGATTCAACCAACGGAATGAAATTGTTGCTTCGGGCAATCTTTCCGGTATTAAGATATTGTTCGATAAATCGCGCAGTTCCGATACCAGTTCTTTTATTCAGTTCTTTTCTGATGTTCGCAATGTCGGTGCAGAAATAATTTCGATGAAAACGGGGCGGTTATCGTTCGATACGTTACTTCGTTATTCCCTCTATATGATTGTTAATCCATATATCAAGGCTTCACAACAGGATATCGAAACATTGAAACGATTCATGAATGCCGGGGGCGGAGTTTTCGTAGCGGGAAATAACAGTGAAATTGTATCATCGTGGACTGATTTTGCCGGAATGACGTCGGAGTACAGTTACAATTCAGGTATGACTTCTGAGATAACTTCACATGAGATTTCAGAAAATATTTCTTCAATTTACATCCAAAATCCGAACGTAGCGATACTTGTTCAACCACCGTCTCTTTCTATCGTCCGTCTTTCCGGAAAAACAATGGTTGCGGTATCCTCCTATGGCATAGGAAACATAGTTTGTATGTCCGATGCTGTAATTCGAAATCTGAATTCGTCAGCAGATAATAAAAAATTGGCATTGAATATCATCGAATGGACGGGCAAACCATCATGGATGAACGTTACTCCTTCATCAGGTATGGTTGCTTCAAACCAAACCCTCAATGCCGGTCTCAACGTTCGTTGCGGAGGATTATCGGGCGGGCTGTATGAAGGCTCGATTGTTCTCTCAAGTAACGACCCGGCACGAAAGAGCATTGTTATTCCGGCAACGTTGCAGGTGAAGAGTTCTCCGAAATTGGTGAGCAGTGTTTCTTCAATCGAGTTTGGTGAAGTCACATTCGGCTATTCCGACACAACGAGTTTTATCATAAGAAATGAAGGCTCTGATGATTTATTGGTAGGCAGCATGAGCATTGATAATACTGATTTCTCCATTGTGGGCGGAACAACCTTTACGGTTCCATCTTATAAAAGCAAAACAGTCTTTGTTGCTTTTCACCCGTCATCAATTGGGAATGCGAACGCTCATTTGCAAATTGTTTCGAATGATTCCGATAAGACGAATTTTCACATCAATGTTCAGGGCATCGGTGTCTTGCCAAGTCAGTTATCGGTTTCGCCTGATACACTATCGTTCTTGCTGAACAAGGGAGATAGAATTCGTTCGGCAATCACGGTAAATAATTCCGGCGCTGGTCTGTTACGATATGATGTCGAAGTTTTGCCCGGAAGCCCGTTTACAACTGAAGTAATTCAATCCGCAAGTGATACTACGAAAGGCAAAACAGAAACTCACATCGAACTGAATAGTGCTATCGTTGCAAAATGGATACCCGCTCCGGGAAATACAAGGGGTTTGACATGGTTGAATAATTCGTTATGGGCGGTCGTGGAGAACTTTGGTGGGTACAAATTGTATGAAATAGATACTTCTGATGGAACCATCGTGTCTCAATTTCCAATCTACGGTGGTACATATTTTGGCTTAACAACTGATGGAAAAGATTTGTTCATATGCAACCCGACCAATGAACAAATTAAACAATATACACCTACCGGTCTTTATGTCGGGTATATCTCGACGGGTTCGATTTCAGACGTTCATGGAATTGCGTGGGATGGAACGTATTTCTGGATTGTCGGAACAACCGCATCAAAGATCGTGAAGATGAATAAATCGGGGACAATCTTTCAAACGTTCTCAGTTCAACCCAATCAAATTTCTTTGCCTGAAGATATGGAGTGGGTGGGGAGTAAAACAAACGGAAAATTATGGATGGCGGATGCTGGTTCGGAGATGGATATCAATGAAATTTCCATTGGTTCATCGTCGTTTCAAATAACGCGGGAACTTCCATTCCCGATTCGTTCAGGAGTACCGAAAGGAGTTGCCTATGATGGAAAATATCTCTGGCTCTCTGGATACAATTCGACCTACATTTACGCAATTGATGAAAAGAAAATCGGGATGCCGTGGCTTTCTGTTTCTGAAGATACGGGAACTGTTCTTCCTGCGTCTTCCGATTCGTTTCATATTGAAATCAATACAACGGAATTGCTATGTGGAAATTCTGTCTTCGCTCAAATAATACTAAACAGTAACGACCCGGTTCATCCGCGTGTAATTGTTCCGGTGAAAGTTCAGGTATTGAGTGAATCAAACGTTACTGCATCAAAGGATACATTGAATTTTGATGAAACATTTGTTGGTTACAAAGATACAGTGAGTTTCTTTCTCTCCAACCCCGGATGTGATACGCTGAGAGTTCAAACAATCGCGCCTGCTGATTCGGTGTTTTATGTTCTCACATCAACACCGTTACAAATACCTCCCGCAGGAAGCAAAACGATTTCAGTTATGTTCAAACCGTACGAGAGTAAACGTTATTATGCTTCATTACAAATTGTCAGTAGTGACCCGCGAACACCGGTACTTGAAATTCCGATGCGAGCAACATCCTTGTTTCCGCCGATTGTCAGTGTTAGCCACGATTCAATTGTGGCATTGTTGCCCACTGATTCGACGACTTCAGTAGCATTTTCAATCAATAATCAAGGTGCAAGTCCGTTGAGATTTACACTCAAAGAAGGATTTGATAACACACTTACCTCTGCTAATCTCATCGGAGATACGACATTATTCGCCGCGGGACAGGATGGAAAGGTGCGCGGCAATATCTTCTACATCTATAAAAACATCCTGCTGAGAGAATTCAAATGTTATCTTGATATTACGTATGCGACAGGGATGAGGTTCGTCGTATATTCCGCGACATCAAGCAACGGAGTCTTTACAAAGATAAAAGAAATTACTATTCCGAACAGCGGAACCGGAAGAAAGTTTTATTCTTCCGGGGCGATGGAAGTCCCGCTTGAGAAGAATAAATATTATTTTATTGGAGTCGCGTATATCGGGACAATAAAACTTGCATATAAAAGTGTAACTCTGCCGATGGATGTACAATTCGGAAGTCTTGTCTCCGCGGCAACAATTAATAAGTTCCCTCCGCCGGATACCGTTACGCCAAGTACTTCATCCATTTTTCTGTGGACTCAATCGCTGGCAGTAGGGACGAGGATTTTTGCATCGTTTGTTCCTGAAAGTGGTGTGGTTGAAGCGGGGAATGTGGAAATGATTACTGCGACAATTCAAACTCCTGATGATACAGGAAGGTATCGAAGCAGTATTCTTGTTTCAAGCAACGATCCTGCTACGCCGGTAAAACTCATTCCTGTCCGGGTAGATGTTGTTTTGGATGTTACGGAAGAAGGTACAGTTATACCGAAGCAATTCGCTTTGCATCAGTCATATCCAAATCCGTTCAACCCGACAACAACGGTTCGGTTCGATGTGCCGAACGAAGAAGTGGTCGTGATAAAAATTTTCAATGTGCTTGGACAAGAAGTTGCAACATTGCTGAACGAACGAATGACACCCGGAAGTTACAAACTCCGTTGGGATGCCTCGAATTACCCGACCGGTTTGTACATGGTTCGGATGCAAGCGGGTGATATTTCGTCAGGCTCGGGACAGGTTTTTTCTGATGTGAAACGGATGTTACTTGTGAAATAGCACTGTAGAAATCTAATTACCCTAAACAGCCTTCGATGATAGTACCGTAATATCGAAGGCTGTTCTGTTTGATAGAGGATAACTCAAGGCGGGAGTTGTTTGTCTATCGCTCGCTTTCTTCTTACATTTTTCCCGCAATGACGAAAATACTTTTCCGCTTCAGAAATTTCTATAAAACGCTTGGGTTAGTCGAGCAGTCCCAAATTGTCGCTTCGACTTCGGTTGTGGTGGCGATGGTGACAATTGCCGCGGCGCATTTTCTCGCAGGCGAAGAAATTCGCTGGCTTGACTTTGTTACGGTTATTACGGTCGGCATTATGGGATTTCTCAGCGTTTATTTTTCGCTGAAGTACGGTCGTCAGTTAGAGGAACAACGACGGGAAATGCTTGAATTGAATAACATCACAGAGGCAGTGAGTCATTCCGTCGAGTTGAATTATGTTCTTCAAAGCGCGCTCGTCAAGGTGATGGAGTTGATGGGCGCAGAGTGCGGGTGGATTTATCTTGTCGAAAATCAAAAACTCAAATTGCTTCATCAGAACGGAACGACCGCGAATTGTTTTCCACCGAATACTTCTGCTACGGATGAAATTCTTCTTTGGACACGGAAGCCGGGGATGCACCTGACAAACGAAGAGAAAATCCGCACAACCATCTCGGACGATTTCAAACAGGAAAATATTCAACAACTTGTTTCGATTCCGCTGGAACGTCAGGGACAATATGCGGGTGTGTTGATTATCGCGAGTAAGCAGGAACGGAGATTTGCACCGAAGAAAATCACGCTCATTCAGGCGTTTGGAAATCAAATCAGCGTAGCGTTACAGAACGCATCGCTGTTTGAACAAATCAAACAATCGGAGCGGCTCTATGCCGACCTGTATGAACAATCGCCCGATATGTATCATAGCATTGACCGGAACGGAATTATCGTGAGTTGCAATTTCACAGAAAGTCATAATCTCGGCTACACGAAGGAGGAAATAATCGGGAAACCGTTGACAGTGTTGTATCCTCCCGTTCATCATGAAAAAATCAAAAAAAATATTCAGAAGATGATGGAAGGTGAAATCCTTCGCGGCGTTGAGGAACAGGTGCAACGGAAAGACGGTACACTTATCGAAGTGAGTTTGAATACGTCAGTTGTTTTGAACAGTGACGGAAAACCTGTGTCGATACGGATGGTGCTGAGAGACATCACGGAGAAAAAAATGCTCGAAGAAAAAATTCTTCAGGCGCAGAAGATTGACAGTATCGGAAATCTTGCAGGCGGCATTGCCCACGACTTCAACAACATTCTCACTTCGATTCTCGGTTCTGCATCGCTCATGCGCAGGCGGATGGTCATCGAGCCGCAGTGGGTGAAGTATGTTGATTTGATTGAAACAGCATCGCGGCGCGGCGCGGCATTGACAAGACAACTTCTCACGTTTGCGCGGAAAAACAATCCGTACGTGCGTATCGTTGACGTTAATGAAATTATTGATGAGACACGTCGCTTGTTCGAGCCGACGATTCCGAAATCCATAGTTATTCGAACGGTTCTTTCACCTGAACCGGTATTTATTGAAGCGGATGAGGGACAAATTCAACAAGCGTTGTTGAATTTGTGTTTGAATGCGCGCGACGCTATGCCAAACGGTGGAATGTTAACCGTAACTTGTAAGGCGGTAACCATTAAAGAAGAAGATGTTCAACAATTTGCCGATGCAAAGTCGGGACAGTTTGTCATGTTGACGATTGTTGATTCAGGAGTCGGGATTCCGTCGAATGTTATGAATAAAATATTCGAGCCGTTCTTCACAACAAAAGAGCAAGGGAAGGGAACCGGACTTGGTTTAGCCGTTGTCTATGGCGTTGTTCGCGGACATAACGGCTACATTAATGTTGATAGTGAAGTCGGAGCAGGAACAGTATTCACAATTTACTTGCCTCGGGTGATGAACGGAAAGCAACCTCCGAAGGCAAAGCAGACGACATCGAAACTTGTCGGTGGTACGGAACATATTTTAATGATTGAAGACGAAGCAACGGTCGGTGAAATCGGTGTGGACATTTTGCGAGACCTTGGCTATAAGGTTCAGATAGCACGCAACGGGATGGAAGCAATACAGATGCTTGTAGAAAGTCGAGAAACCTATCACCTTGTTGTGCTTGATATGAACATGCCGAAACTCGGCGGTCGTTCGACGTTTGAATATTTGAGAAAACATCATCCGCACATTAAAGTACTTGTGTGTAGCGGGTACAGCGCGCAGATGTTGGAGGATGGTCATTTTATGAGTTCGATTCACGGTTTCATTCAAAAGCCGTATGAGTTAGATGACTTTGCGATGACAATTCGTTCCGTGCTTGATGGAGTGGAAACAGAGTGAACGATATCGGCGCCAAACTGAAACAGGCGAGGGAAGAGAAGGGATGTTCACTCGATGATGTTGCTCAATCAACCCGCATCAATAAAAAATATCTTGAAGCGCTCGAAGATGGAAAACCCATTGCGTTGCCGGAGTTGTACATTCAATCGTTCATCAAAGATTATGCAGAATTTGTTGGAGTAGAATTGCATGAACAATCAACGACAGGTAAACAAGAACAACCGAGCGGAAGAATCTCCTCGACCGTTTCTTCTCAGGTAACTACAACAAATCTTCCGGGCTCATCGGCGATGAAGTACCCGGAAATTTTGAAGCCGAAACGAAGTCATCAGTTTAGAATTCTCTTTCTTATCACGGTTGTTATCCTTGTCAGTTTTATCGGGCTTTTATATTGGAAAAATTCAATTTCGGAAAGTCCGAGTGTACAGGAAGTGCGATTTGCCGATGTCGTGAACGAGTGGGAGACAAAACAAGTTTCGGATTCCGTTGCGTCGCCGTTTCTTTCGGATTCGACTGATACAAGTTTTGCGCTCGACAGTTTAGTGCTAGAAGGTTCAGCGGTGGAAAGTGTGTGGGTACGGATTGTCATTGATGGGGCGGAAATCAAAGAGCAAACATTGCCGCCGTTAGGTCGGATTCGATGCGAAGGAAGGCAGTACTTTGAACTATCAACGGATAACGCGCGCGGAATTATTCTCACGTTCAACGGTGAGCGAATCGGGATTCTCAGTCAAATGAAAAAGCCGATGTGGAACGTTACGATCGCGCCAAGCACGCTTGATAAATTACAAAAGATTGCAGGGGGAAAGCAGTGAGCGGTGAGATTTAGAGCGTAGGGCGTAGAGCGTAGAGCGTAGAGCGATACACACTTATGACGAATGACTAATGACAACGACAGAGAAATAACAGCAAAGAACAAAGTACCAAGTACTATGTACTAAGTACAATCAATATGAAAGCAGACAAAACGACCATAAAACGTATCGAGCAATTAAGGAGTGAGTTGCGTCGGCATGATTATCTCTATTATATAGATGCGAAGCCGGAGATTTCCGATGCGCAATATGACGGGATGATGCGGGAATTGCAATCGCTTGAAGCGGAATATCCGGAACTTGTTACGCCCGATTCTCCAACGCAGCGGGTTGGCGGCGAGCCGACAAAGGAATTCCCAACGGTTCAGCATGTTGTCCCGATGCTGAGTTTGGCAAATTCATATACTGAAGAGGAATTGCTTGATTTTGACAAACGAGTTCGGAATTTGCTTGGTGATGAACAATATCAATACTCATGTGAACTCAAGTTCGACGGTGTTTCCCTCAGTTTGCATTATGAGAATGGGCTTCTTGTTCGGGGAGTAACCCGCGGCGATGGTACACAAGGCGATGACATCACCAACAACGTGAAAACCATTCGCTCAATCCCGCTTCGGATAGAGAGTTCAAACAAAAATTTATTAAACTGTGAAGTGCGCGGCGAGGTGATGATGTTCAAAAAAGATTTTGATGAGATGAACGAAGCGCGGGCGAAAGCCGGAGAGGAAAAGTTTATCAACCCCAGAAACACAACGGCAGGAACATTGAAACTGCAAGACTCGAAAATTGTAGCGCAACGGAAGTTGAGATTTTACGCGTACTATTTGAGAAGCAACACAGGAAGTTTCAAAAGTCATTTTGAAAATATACAGATGCTGAGGAAAGTCGGTTTCCCGGTAAGTGAACATGCGACAGTTTGCGATGGGATTGAAGGAGTTGTGGAGTATTGGAGGAGGATGGAATCGTTGCGTGACACGCTTCCGTATGAAATTGACGGAGTTGTTGTGAAGGTGGATTCGCTTGCACAACAGGAACGACTTGGCGCAATTGCTAAAAGTCCGCGCTGGGCGATTGCAAGTAAGTTTGCCTCACGGAAAGGTGAGACTCAACTTCGGGGAATTACTTTGCAGGTGGGAAGAATCGGAACAGTTACTCCTGTGGCGGAACTTGAACCGGTGTTTGTCGGTGGCTCGACGGTGAGTCGTGCATCGCTCTACAATGAAGATTACATTCAGGAACTCGACATTCGTGTCGGCGATACGGTGATTGTTGAGAAAGGGGGGGATGTTATTCCGAAAGTTTCCGGCGTTGTGTTGGAGAAGCGTCCGAAGAATTCCAAGCGATTTGTTTTTCCGAAAAAATGTCCTGAATGTGCATCGCCGCTTATCCGGCTTGAAGGCGAAGCGAATTACTATTGTGAGAATTATGAATGTCCGATGCAAATTCGGGGACGCATCCAACATTGGGCGATGCGCGGCGCGATGGATATTGAAGGACTGGGTGAAGCGGTCGTTGACCAGCTTGTTGAGCATGGCTTTGTTCATAACATCGCTGACTTGTATGATTTGCATAATCACAAAGAGAAGTTGCTTGAACTCGAACGTTGGGGCGAAAAGAGTGTTCAGAACTTGCTCGATGGAATCGAACAAAGCAAGCAAAAACCATTTCATCGTGTTTTATATTCAATTGGGATTCGACATGTTGGCGCGGGCGTTGCTCAGGTGCTGACAGAACATTTCGTTTCGATAGACGAACTTGCAAAAGCAAATGAAGATGAATTACAATCAATCTATGAAATAGGACCGAGGATTGCTGAAAGCATCGGCAAGTTTTTTGCCGACAAACATCATCGGGAAATCATCGAGCGATTGAAACGTGCCGGTTTGAAACTTCAATCAGACAAGAAAAAATCAACCGGACCGTTTTCAGGAAAAACGTTTGTCCTTACCGGAACGCTTTCTCATTTCACGCGAAACCAAGCCAAAGAGATTATTGAAAAACTTGGTGGCAAGATCGCTTCGAGTGTTTCCAAAAGTGTCAGCATTGTCATCGTCGGTGAAGAAGCAGGTTCAAAACTTGATAAAGCGAAGAAATTGGGGATTGAGTTGTGGGATGAGGAGAGATTTAAGAATGAAATTTCAGGATAGTCTTGGGAAGCATTTGTCTCGAAGAAATCAAATTGTATATTGTTATAGTGAAAAAAAAACTCAATGAAGACATTTCAAAAGAATGGTCATAAAATAATCTGGGGCGATGTTCTTGAAGTCCTTGACATATTTGAGGACAAATCTATTGATTTGATTTTTGCTGACCCGCCGTACAATATCGGGAAAATGTTTGTCGATGTACCTGATAAATGGCAGTCGGATAGCGCCTATCTTCAATGGTGCTACACGTGGCTTGAGCTCTGTGTAACAAAGCTTAAAGATACTGGTTCGCTTTATGTAATGACTGCGACGCAGAACATGCCCTACTTTGATATTTTTCTTCGTGAAAGACTTACAATTTTATCCCGAATCGTTTGGACGTATGACAGTTCAAGTGTACAGGCGAGGAAGTATTTTGGTTCTTTGTATGAACCGATACTTCACTGTGTAAAAGATGCAAACAATTATACTTTTAATGCGGATGATATTTTGGTTGACGCCCGAACAGGCGCTGTTCGAAAATTGATAGATTACAGGAAGTCAATACCGACTGTTTATAATTCAAAGAAAGTTCCGGGAAATGTCTGGCAAATTCATCGAGTCCGTTATCGTATGGATGAATATGAAAACCATCCCACCCAAAAACCGATTGCATTATTGGAAAGAATTATAAAGGCAAGTAGTAATGAGGGCGACTTAGTAGTTGACCCGTTTTCGGGAACGTTTACAACATCCTATGTATCGAAACAACTCAAAAGAAAATCAGTAGGTATTGAAATCAATGAAGAGTATGTTAAAGTCGGTCTTCGCCGTTTACAAATTACATCTGAATACAACGGTGAATTGTTACAACGAGAAAGAAAGTCATACGAATTACCCGTAGATGAAAAACAAACAACTCTTGCTTTGTTTGAAAAGAAAAAACAATGGAACACGAATTCACGAAAAAAATCAAAAGTATCTTAAAGCAGGCATTTCCAAAAACGTTTGATAAGATATTTGCTACGAGTGAATTGCTCCAATATCTGAACATCAAAACTAAGTCTGCAAATAGAGGCTCGAAATCAAGAGGGAGTTTTGCCAATCTCTATGCTATTTATGTTTTAGTTGAGGATTACGTAGCAAAAGGATTCAATAAATCAGGACGATATAAGAACTATGAAGGTGCAATATTTTCTGACCTGTTTGAAAGACAAAGAGAACTTCCTTTTGGTCAGAAATTACAAAACCATGCACTGAACCACAGAATGAATGAGGAGTTCAAAAAGTATTTTCCAACATGTGAATATATTCCCATTCTTCGAGACCATCTATCGAATAAATATTGGTTTAATCAAAATCTCCTACGTATTCGAATCAGCAAAAAGAATTTTGATATTGCTGAGACTGTTATGAAAGTCATTGATGCTTACGTAGAAGCGAAGAAAAGCGCATTTGATAAATTTATTCAGTTTTGTGAAGATGCCGAAAAATACAAAGACGAAAAACTCATCCGATTTATTTCGGATTTACTTCAACCATCGGTGGACGCGCGTATTTTTGAGATTGTTAGCTACAGTATTCTGAAGTATTATTATCATAATCAAAAATTGTATTGGGGCTTCGATCCGGATGAAATCCGAAAAGATAATTTGAAATTATATAAGACAGGAAGAACAAATGCTAATGACGGTGGAATTGATTTTGTCATGAAACCACTTGGGAGGTTTTTCCAAGTTACAGAAACGGTAGATGTAAAAAAGTATTTCTTAGATATTGATAAGATTGAAAAATATCCAATTACCTTTGTTGTCAAGTCTACTGACTCAATAGAAGCAATCAAACAAAAAATTCAAAAACAGGCAGAAAGACAATATGCTGTAACAATGATTGTTACACGTTACATGTCGTGTATTGAAGAAATTATCAATATTCCCGGATTGCTTTCAATATTTCAGACTGTAGTTGAAGAAGGTAATTTGAACAAAGTACTCGGTGAAATAATCAGGCAAAGTAAAGTAGAGTTCAACTATAATGACGATTCAGAAGAATCTGATTTGGAAAATCGAAAAGAACAATTGGAGGTCTGATGTTTGAACGAACAAAAGCATATGTAGGACTTCAATACGCGAAGTTCCAATTCAGAAAAGAAAAAGATGAGCCACAACCGCTCACGAATTTTTTTTCCGGGGCGAAAAGCGTGTTGATTACTCTGCCGTTGGGATACGAAGAAGCAATCATTGCAAGCAATGCTCTTCGGGCATTCCGGGCGCGGCTCAATCATTTGCAATTAACCGTGATTAATAACAGCACACGGGCAACGTCACTCATCGAATTTTCCAAATGCGAGGTGATTCGCATGACGAACAACGACGTGAACAAGTTGTACCTGCCAAGTCAGGGATTGATGCAGAGAATCCTTGAAAAAGAATATGATGTTGCAATTGATTTAAATCTTGGTTTCGTTCTTCACACTGCGTATATTTGCAAGGCATCAAAAGCGAAGGCGCGGGTCGGGTTTGCAAACTCTGCCTCCGACGCGTTTTTCAACGTTCAATTAAATCTCAAGATGCCGGCTTCGCCGCAGGTCATGTACGATAAGTTCGCGGCATGTTTATCAATGTTTTGAAATCATTATCAATATGAATTTTACAGTCGAAAAAAACGGACATTCGACCGTTCTTAAGTTGCAGGAGCGGAAACTCGATGCGAGCGTCGCTCCCGAATTAAAAGCAGAATTTCTCCTGCTTTGCAAACCGAAGCAGGCGCACAAACTTATCGTTGATATGACGAAGGTTGAGTTCTGCGACAGTAGCGGCTTGAGCGCATTGCTCATCGCCGACCGCACAATGCGACAGCATGGCGGTACTGTGCATCTTGTGCATGTTCACAAACATGTGCAAGACCTGATGAAGATTACGCAACTCGACCGGATGTTCTCTATTCATAAAACGGTTGCTGACGCGCTTAAGAACTAACGTCCTCCCGATACTCATGCAACGACATTCTGCCGGGATGTTGTAGTGGGTTTTTCCTCTCTCGATTATTTTATCGTGGGCGCGTATCTTGTCGGTGTCGCGCTCGTCGGAATTTTTACCGGTGGTAAACAAACGTCGGCATCGGATTATTTTCTTGGCGGCAGAAATATTCCGTGGTGGGCGGTCTGCTTCGCTATCGTTGCAACAGAAACAAGCACGCTGACCTTCATCAGCATTCCCGGCCTCGCCTATCTCACCAATCTCAATTTTCTTCAAGTCACAATCGGATATTTAATCGGAAGAATTGTTGTCAGTTTCGTTTTTCTCCCGCAATACAGAGCTGGCGAGTTGCAAACTGCGTACGCGTTTCTCAACGATCGTTTCGGAGCGAAGACGAGGAACATTGCAAGCAGTACGTTTATGGTTACGCGGCTTGTTGCCGATGGCGTTCGGTTGTTTGCGACGGCAATTCCACTTGCAATACTCTTCAAAGGTTGGCAAACATTTACCGATGTTCCAAACGAGCAAATCTATATTATCTCCATCGTCGTAATGGCAGTGATGACGCTGGCGTACGTATTCATCGGCGGTGTTCGTGCTGTGATTTGGACGGATGTTGTGCAGATGTTTATTTATTTAATCGGCGCGCTTGCGGCGCTGTTTGTTTTGCTTGATGAAATTCCGGGTGGATTTTCACAGGCAATGTCAGTTGCATCAGCATCAAATAAAACTTCATTGATGAATTTAGGATTTGAAAATACATTCGGAGAGTTTTTCTCGAAACCATATACATTGATTGCAAGCATTCTCGGAGGCGCGTTTCTTTCGATGGCATCGCATGGAACCGACCAACTGATTGTTCAACGATTGCTCACGACGAAAACACTTCGTGACAGTCAGAAAGCGCTTATTGGAAGTGGAATTATCGTTATTGTTCAGTTTGCTATTTTCCTCGCAATTGGAGTTTTGCTGTATGTGTATTACGGAGGCGCATCACTCGCGGATTTACGTTTGCTGAAAGCAGATGAAATATTTCCCAAGTTTATCATCGAACGAATACCGACAGGAATTTCCGGTTTAATTATCGCGGGACTTCTCGCCGCGGCGATGTCCACACTTTCCGGCTCGGTCAACTCTCTCGCTCACGCTACGATGGCAGATTTGTACAAACCATATTTTGGCAAGAACAATTCCGAACAAAAAGATTTGTTCGTTTCCCGAATCGTTACTCTCATTTGGTCTGTCATGATGGTGGGAATGGCGATTTTCTTCATTTATAATCAATCCAAAACACTCGTAGAGGTTGCTCTCGGTGTCGCATCGTTCACGTATGGTGGTTTGCTGGGACTTTTTCTTCTCGGAATTCTATTCAAGAAAGTGAATCAAACATCAGCAATTATTGGTTTCGTATCAGGCATTATTGCAATGATTCTGGTTGTAACATTTGGGAAGATTGGTTGGACATGGTACACAATGATTGGAAGTGTTACAACAATAGTTGCAAGTATTCTGGTGAATTACTTGCCACGCACCTCCGATGCGCGTGGCAAATTAAAAGATGAATAAGCATCTCACTTCATATCTCAACTTTCTGAACTTCGAGAAAGGCATTTCAAAGAACACCTACGCATCATATCAACTTGATTTGAAGCGTTACCTTGCTCATCTTGATGAAGGTGGAATTACTTCGGTTGAAAAAATAACAGATGAATTCATCTCTGGATTCCTTGCAACTTTATACGATTTAGGTTTATCGGCGAAGAGTGTCGCGAGAAACCTTTCTGCCATCAAGGGGTTTCATAAATTTTTAGTGAGAGAAGGAATCACGAAATACAATCCGACGGAGGATGTAGAGACTCCGAAACTTGCACAGAAGTTACCCGATGTATTACATCAAC
Source organism: Ignavibacteriota bacterium (assembly GCA_016212665.1). Taxonomy (NCBI): domain Bacteria; kingdom Pseudomonadati; phylum Ignavibacteriota; species Ignavibacteriota bacterium. The sequence goes on along the minus strand of JACREZ010000004.1, from coordinate 70,867 downwards.
ATGAAATAGAAAAAATTCTCGCCCAACCAAACACATCGGAACCGCTTGGCATTCGGGACAAGACGATGTTGGAAACTATGTACGCATGTGGTTTGCGTGTGACCGAGTTGATTACGCTGAGACAATCGGATGTGTATCCCAACGAAGGATTTGTTAGAGTATTTGGCAAAGGAGCGAAGGAGCGACTTGTGCCGATTGGAAAATCTGCCTTGGAGTGGATTGAAATCTATAAAGAAAAAGTTCGATTGAATCTCGGAACGTTAGGTCGCGGGCGTGATGTGTTGTTTCTTAACGCACGAGGGAGACCGATGAGTCGAATGGCGGTTTGGAACATTGTTCGTGAGTACACCATGAAAGCCGGAATCAAGAAGGAAGTTCACCCGCACACGTTTCGTCATTCTTTTGCAACGCACCTGCTTGAAGGTGGCGCAGATTTGCGCGCTGTTCAGGAAATGCTCGGTCACTCCGATATTTCAACAACGGAAATTTACACGCACATTGACCGGGAGTATTTAAAAGAAGTGCATCGGACGTTTCACCCGCGTGGCTGAAGCCAATTCAAAATTTAAAATGAAAAAGTAGTTGAGTAGATGAGTTGTTGAGTACAAAGTACTTAGTATTCAGAATTAAACTTTTCACATATCACCTTTTACCTAAAACCTATTATCGTAACGTTGTGGAAATTAGGGAGAAATGGTTACATTTGACTCGAAATAATAAATCAGAATTACGATGACATTGACAGAAACGATTACAAATAAAATTTCTCAACTTGAACCTGAGAAACAATCAGAAGTTCTGGAATTTTTAAACCAACTTAACAATGAAAATTCAAAATTCGGTTCAGGTAAGTCTCTTCTCGGTTTTGCCGGTTTGATTGAACCGTCGGATTTAGAGATAATGAAAAAAGAAATCGAAGATGGATGTGAGCAGATAGCAGAGCATGAGTGGTAGGATTGCTTTAGATACAAATATTGTCATAGCGTTATTTGCTTCAAACAAAATTGTTCAGCGTAAGATTTCTGATTATTCAGAAGTTTTCACTCCGAGCATTGTATTGGGTGAATTATTCTATGGCGCATACAAATCAATAAAGGTTCATCAAAATGTTACCCGCCTTCAAGAGTTTGCAAAGCAAACAATTGTTTTGAAAACCGATAAAGATACAGGGGAACACTACGGTAGAATAAAAAATACACTACGAGCAAAAGGTAAACCGATTCCTGAGAATGATATTTGGATTGCGGCTCTTTGCCGGCAGTTTGAACTTACACTCCTTACACAAGACAATCACTTCATCGAAGTAGAAAATATTTCAGTTGAAATTCTGTAATGATTAATTTTTTAAATACACTCCGTGCCGATGTCGTCGGTATTGACACACAAGTTCCGTTACTCGACGGAACACAGAAACGCTATGTTTTTCTTGATAACGGTGCAAGCACACCGACGTTCCGTTCTGTTCTGAAATCCATTGAAGAGTATATGCCGTGGTATTCTGGCGTTCATCGCGGGACCGGATTGAAATCGTTGGTTTCGACCGATTTGTTTGATGAGGCGCATGAGACTATCGGGAAGTTTGTCGGTGCGGACTTAGAAAAAAATGTTGTCGTGCTGGTCAAGAACACGACGGAAGCCATCAACAAACTGAGCAATCGCTTCGGATTCGAAAAAGATGATGTTGTTATCTGCACGCAGATGGAGCATCATTCGAACGATCTGCCGTGGCGAAAACATGCAACAGTCATTCATATCGGAGTGGAAGATGACGGACATTTGAAACTTGATGAATTGAAAAATGCCATCAGGAAATATCAAAGCAAACTCAAGTTGGTTGCGGTAACAGGCGCTTCAAACATCACAGGAATATGTAACCCGATTCATACGATTGCGAAGTGGGCGCACGAAGCCGGTGCAAAGATTTTTGTGGATGCCGCACAACTCGCGCCGCATTGTCCAATCAATATTTTGCCGGATGACAATCCTGAACATATTGATTTTATCGCGTTCACCGCTCATAAAATGTACGCTCCGTTCGGCATAGGCGTGTTGATTGGTGCGAGGGAATTTTTTGAGCAGGGCGACCCCGACATGGTTGGTGGCGGAGTGGTAAATGTTGTGACGCTTGAAGAAGCGTACTGGAACGCACCGCCGCATCGTGAAGAAGCGGGAAGTCCGAACGTGCCGGGAGCGATTGCTTTTGCCAAAGTCATTTCAATACTTCAATCAATCGGGATGCAGAACATTGCTGAACATGAAACACAACTTCTTGACTATGCATATTCGAAGTTGAAGAAAATCTCCGGCGTAACGTTATACGGTCCGCTAAATAATTTCAAAGAGAAAGTTGGAGTGATGACGTTTAATGTTGACGGACTTGACCATGGTCTCGTTGCGGCAATCTTCAGCGTCGAAGGAGGAATCGGTTTGCGGAACGGTTGCTTCTGCGCGCATCCGTATGTGAAACGTTTGCTAAAAGTTACTCCCGAACAGGACGAATACTTCAGCAAGCGAATGTTAGACGGCGATAAATCCGAAATGCCGGGAATGGTTCGCGCATCGCTCGGCTGTTACAATAATGAAGAAGATATTGATGCGTTCATCGAAATGCTTGAACGAGTCGTTCGACGGGAATATAAAGGTAAATACATTTTGAACGGAAAAGCCGGTTCGTACTCAGCCGTTGGGTTTGAACCTATCGTGAGAAAAAGTTAATCGTTATCTGTTATCCGTTACTCGAAAAATATCAATTCAGTCATCAGTAACCTGTAATCTCTAACCGCTAACCTATGACAATCAAAAATTCGCAATTGACAATTCGCAATCCGAAATGAATCTAGAAGTTCTCAACATCATTCCCATCATGCTCTTTTCCATCGCGTTCCACGAAGCGGCGCATGGATGGATGGCAAATCGTCTCGGCGACCCGACCGCAAAACAACTCGGAAGAATCACGCTCAATCCTGTTCCTCACATTGACCCGGTCGGTTCTATCATTGTCCCGCTTATTTCACTTCTTGTTTCGGGACGAGTATTTATTGCGTGGGCAAAACCGGTGCCGGTCAATCCTATGAACTTTTCCAATTACCGTCGGGATGATATGTTGGTTTCCATTGCAGGTCCTGTTTCAAACATCATTATGGCATTTGCCTGTACAGTTATCTTTATTCTCCTCTCTCAATTCGCTCCCGATTCATACAGCCCGTTCGAGAAGGATTCACTTGCGAGCAGTGCGTGGGATTATTTGTTGATGATGTTCGGTGGTGGCATTCTGCTCAATGTCGGGCTTGCCGTATTTAATATGATTCCGGTTCCTCCGCTCGATGGCTCACACGTTCTCGCATCATATCTTCCTGAAAGTGTAGCTGAGCAGTACGAAAACATCGGCTTCTTCGGAATTTTTCTTGTCGTTATGTTAATGAACTGGCAACCATTTGCTTCCGTTGTGTACAATGTTGTTGCGGCTTTGGCGTTACCATTTTTTGTGATGATAAGGATGTTTACATAAAAGTATGTCGCGAAGAATTGTTATTCTTGCCGAAGGAAAATTCGACCCGTTAAAATCCAAGACCGCTAATCAGGCAATCAGGTATATTCCTGAAGAAGTTGTCGGAGTGATTGATTCGGCGCAGGCGGGAAGAACAGTGCAACACGTGCTGGGGTTCGGAGGCGACATTCCTGTCTTTTCTGATTTAAGAACATCGTTGCTGAAAAAACCGGACACACTTCTCATCGGCATCGCGCCAACGGGCGGACGATTACCTGAAGAATGGCGACGATGGATTCTCGAAGCAATCGAAAACAAGTTGAACATCATCAGCGGCTTACACACGATGTTATCTGATGATGAAGAATTCAAACAGAAAGCGATTCAACATGGAATTACTCTCACGGATTTGAGAAAGATTTCTTCGGAGTACGAAGTTGTCTCGAAAGGATTGTGGAGAGAACGAAGAGCGAAAACAATTCTCACAGTCGGAACAGATTGCAATGCGGGAAAGATGACTGCATCGCTTGAACTTCAAAGAGAGTTTGTTCGTCGAGGATTGAAGTCGGATTTTGTGGCGACGGGGCAAACGGGAATGTTGCTTTCCGGTCGGGGCTTTGCTGTTGATTCCATCATCAGTGATTATGTTGCAGGAGGAATTGAACATGAAATTGAATTACGATGTGCTGAAGGAGCGGAGTTTGTTCACGTAGAAGGACAAGGTTCGCTCACGCATCAGGGATATTCGAGCGTCACGCTTGGTTTGATGCACGGAACAATGCCCGATGCGATGATTATGGTTCATCATCCGATTCGGCAAGTTGATGATTACGGATTCCCGATTTCGGATGTCAAGAAATTAATTACACTGCATGAAATGATTCTCGAACCGTTTCGTAAGTCTAAAATTGTAGGAATTGCTGTCAACACGGCAATGATGACGAAGCAACAGGTTGAAAAATCAATCAAAGAACTTGAAGAACAGACGGGTTTGCCTGCGGCGAATGTACTTGGTGATGGTGTCAAGAAATTAACAGATGTACTAATAGATTTTCTTCAAAAATAAATTTCCCTAAATGCTCGTAATGAAATTCGGCGGCACTTCTGTTGAAGATGCCGCTGCCATTCGCAGACTTATTGAAATTGTACAACGGGAACAACATCGTCAGCCACTTGTTGTTGTTTCTGCGTGCGCGGGAGTGACGAACGAATTGCTTCGCGTCGCGCAATCTGTCAGAGGAGGAGATAAAGCGAAGGCTCAACAATCATTAAAAGGAATTAAAGCACGCCACAAGCAAATTGCTTCCGATTTGCTTGCAGACGAGTTGCTGAATTCCATCAATGAGAAAATTGATGAACTGATTCAGGAACTTTCAAACTTTGTGCAGGGCGTTTATTTACTTGGTGAACTTACGCCTCGCTCGATAGATGCGTTTGCAAGTTTCGGTGAGCAACTTTCTTCATTGATTATTCATGCCGCAATGAAACAGTCCGGTATGGATGCTGAACTCGTTGATGCACGGAACGTCATGCGCACGGACTCCGCGTTCACTTCTGCAATGCCGAAGTTAGAGCAAGTAACCGAAAATGCCAAAAATATTATTCTGCCGTTGAGTAAATCAAACAATGTTGTGGTAACACAAGGATTCATCGGTGCGACTGAAGATAGTGTTACAACGACGATTGGTCGCGGCGGTTCGGATTTGAGCGCCTCAATTTTCGGCTCAGTCCTTGATGCGGAGGAAATTCAAATCTGGACTGATGTTGACGGGATGATGTCCGCCGACCCGCGCATTATTCCGGAAGCGCATTTGATTGACGTAATGAGTTTTGCCGAAGCATCGGAACTTGCATATTTTGGCGCGAAGGTTCTTCATCCGAGAACTATTCTTCCCGCAGTAGAAAAGAAAATTCCTGTTCGTGTTCTCAATTCAAAACGACCGGAAGTTCGGGGAACATTGATTGTTCATGACGTTCCGAAAGAAATGCTCTCAAACGGAGAAGTCATTAAATCAATCGCCTTCAAAAAGGGAATCACAGTCATCAATGTCAATTCCTCCCGCATGTTGATGGCGCATGGATTTCTTGCAAAGTTGTTTTCCATCTTTGAAGAGTTTCAAAAAAGTGTTGATGTTGTTGCGACATCGGAAGTCAGCGTTTCGCTCACGGTTGATAGTGAAGAACAATTGCCGGATATTCTTACCGCGTTACAAAAAATCGGTGATGTTCAAGTCAAACAACAGAAAGCAATTGTCTGTGTTGTTGGCGAGGGGATGAGAAACGCAAAAGGAACCGGCGCGAGAATTTTTGCCGCGCTGGCGAATGCTGATGTGAATATAGAAATGGTTTCGGAAGGCGCGTCGGAAATTAATCTTACACTGGTAGTTGATGAAGAGGATGTTGCACGGTCGGTTCGTGCGTTGCATGATGAATTTTTTTCGAGCAAAAATTAATTGAGATGGAACAATTCAAATTCATAGAGAACGAGTTGTGGTGTGAAGGAGTGAATCTTCGTCTTGCCGCGGAACATTTCGGAACGCCGTTGTATGTTTACAGCAAACAATCTATCCGCGACCACGCTCGATGGATTGAGCAGGCGTTCGGCGAGACCGACCATCTCTCATGTTATGCAATCAAAGCAAACGGGAACAGAGAAATTCTTCGCGTTCTTGCTGAAGAAGGAATCGGCGCGGACGCCGGTTCAATCGGAGAGTTACAACTTGCTCTTGAAGCAGGATTTCCACCGGAGAAAATTACATTAAGCGGAGTCGGCAAGCGTGACGATGAAATTGAGTTTGCTCTTCGCCAAAACATCCACGCTCTGAATGTCGAATCGGAAGAAGAAGTAAAAGTAATCAGTGAAATCGCCGAACGAATCTGGATGACAGCGCGGATTTTGCTCAGAGTGAATTTCGATATTGAAACGCCGACGCACAAGTACACATCAACCGGACATAAGCACACGAAGTTTGGAATTGAACGGGAGAAAGCAATCGAAGTTGCAACGTGGGCATCGAAAATTCCGGGGATTGAGTTGCGGGGAATTCATAGTCACATCGGTTCACAAATCACCGACGCCGAAACCTTTCTTCAAGCCGCTCGTGAAGTCGTTGAACTCGTGAATGAACTGCGAACAAACGGACTTGAAATTTCCGAGTTGAACTTTGGCGGCGGTTTCGGTGTACAGTATCATGATTACGTTTCACATACATTTCTGCCGAACGATGGTGAACATGCCGATAACGGAGTGACGACAGTGAAACTTCTCGAATCGGTATTGCCGGTTTTGAAAGAATCGAAATGCAAAATTTTTATTCAGCCGGGACGTTCCATCATTGCGCACTCTGGGATTTTATTGACAAAAGTGTTATATACAAAACAAAGCGGCGACAAAACATTTGTCATTGTTGATGCAGGCATGAACGATTTGATTCGTCCGAGTTTGTATCAATCATATCATCAAATTGTGCCGTTGCAACTGTCAGATTCAAACCACGTGCGTGTTGATGTTGTCGGTCCGTTGTGCGAGTCGGGCGATTTTTTTGCTCATGACCGCCTGATGCCGGAAGTGAAACGTGGAGATTCTCTTGCAATTTTATGCACAGGAGCGTATGGATTTGTTTTGTCATCAAATTACAATGGTCGTCAGCGTCCCGCCGAAATAATGGTGGACGGAAGCGAATGTGTATTAATCAGAAATCGAGAAACAATAAATCAATTATAGGAAAGTTCTAAATGAAAGTATTTGATGTTGCGGTTGTTGGTGCAACGGGTTTAGTCGGAAGAAAAATGATTCAGGTGTTGGAAGAGAGAAAGTTTCCGGTCGGGAAACTTCGTCCACTAGCAACGGCGCATTCGGTTGGGAAGACGGTTGAGTTTAACGGAAAGAGAGTTCACGTTGAAGAGTTAACGCCGAACAGTTTTCAGGGAATCGAGATTGCGCTTTTCTCGGCAGGCGCATCGGTTAGCAAAGAATTTGCACCGCACGCAGTCAAGGCGGGTGCGTTGGTGATTGATAACAGCAGTGCGTTCCGCATGATTGAGGGAATTCCGCTTGTTGTGCCGGAGGTGAATGCGAAGGAAATCTTCCATCACAAAGGAATCATTGCCAATCCGAACTGCTCGACGATTCAAATGTGCGTTGCGCTGAAACCGTTGCATGATAAATGGAAGATTCGCCGCATTGTTGTTTCGACGTATCAATCGGTCACAGGTGCAGGACAAAAAGGTGTCAACCAACTCTATGCGGAGATCGAGGAAGAAGATTCGTACGAAAAAAAATTCCCGCATCCGATTGCGTACAATGTTCTTCCGCATATTGATGTGTTTGCCGATGATGGCTACTCACGGGAAGAACACAAAATGGTGTTTGAGACGAAAAAGATTTTTGGTGATGAAACCATCAAGGTTTCGCCGACATGCGTTCGTGTCCCTGCGGTTGGCGGTCACAGCGAATCCATCAACGTAGAGTTTGAAAAACATTTTGAACTCGAAGAAATATTTGAAACTTTACACCACGCTGCCGGTGTTACTGTGCAGGACGATGTGAAACAAAATGTTTATCCAATGCCAATCCATGCGCACGATAAAGACGACGTGTTCGTCGGCAGAATTCGCCGTGATGAATCAACCAAAAACGGACTGAATCTCTGGGTTGTGTCAGATAATCTCCGCAAAGGCGCGGCAACAAACGCCGTGCAGATTGCTGAAGTATGGATTACGAAACATTAACGATTGCTTCACTGAGTCATTGACGACTTTATTTAACCATTTACCAATAACCAATTAACAAATAATCATCATGAAAAAACTACTTTTGTTCTTACTCATCATGTCGGTTGCAGCATTTGCAGGCGATATGAAGTCACTGAAGATTAGTGACAAAGCCCCGTCGTTTGCGTTGAAGAATTATGACGGAAAAGAATTCACGCTGGAGAAACTTCTCAAAGAAAATAAGTACACTGTACTGTTGTGGATTTCCACCGAATGTCCCGTCTCGAATGCGTATAACGAACGCATGGTAAAATTGTATGACATGTATGCAGGAAAAGGCATTGCCTTTGTCGGGATGAATTCTAACAAAGCGGAAAAAACTTCCGACATCGAGAAACACTCGAAGGAAAATAAATTCAAATTTCCCGTGTTGAAAGACGACATGAACAAGATTGCCGATTTGTATGCGGCACAGGTAACGCCGGAAGTGTTTGTGTTGGATACAAAAGGTATGATTCTCTATCACGGAAGAATTGACGACAGCAAAAACGCTGACAAAGTAGAAAAGAAAGATTTAGCAGCGGCGCTCGATGCACTTCTCGCCGGAAAGAAAATAGAAAATGCTGAAACAAAAGCATTCGGGTGCACGGTGAAGCGTGTAGAGAAGGCACAACTTTCAGAATGAACCAACGACGATTTCATCAACTCACTCTCATCGTGATGATGGGAGTGAGTTTTTTGTTTTTGGTTTGTCAAACGAAGAAGGAAGAAACGAAGCAGAAACAAAACCTGCCCGAAGTACAACAAATCAATTTTGAACAACTTCAGAAAAAAATTAAAGCGAATACCGGCAAGATAACGGTGGTAAATTTCTGGGCGAGTTGGTGTACTCCATGTAAGGAGGAGATGCCGTATCTTGTCAAGTTAAAAAATACTTACCATGACAAACTTGAACTGCTTCTTGTTGCAATTGATGATGTTGAGATTGTTGATTCAACGATTCGACCATTGTTGCAAACTACAGGAGTGGACTTTCTCAGTTATATCAAGGAAGAAGGAGACGATGAATCGTTCATCAATTCTGTGAATCCCGAATGGAGCGGTGCGTTGCCGGCAACGTTTATTTATGATGCGAATGGAAAACAGGTTGAATTCCTGACAGGTGAGCGGACGTTTGAGCAGTTTGAAACGAAGGTGAAGAAATTCTTGGTATCGAAGTGAATATTTTGGAAAACGACTCTTGAATACTTATTATCTACTGTGAAATTAGATTTTACAGACCATGCTCTGAATGTTCAACGAGAACGGGCGATTTCTGATACATGGATTTACACAGCAATTGAAAACCCGGACGAACGATTTGTCGAGGACGACGGAACAATCCACTACATCAAACAAATAAATGATTTTGGTGGACGATTTTTAAGGGTTGTTGTTAATCCAATTTCTGGTAAAATTGTAACAGTATTTTTTGATAGAAGAATAAGGAAGTTAAAATGAGATTAAAAGTTGACCTGAATAGTAATGCATTATACTTGCGACTTGATGAATCAGCAATTGTTGATTCGGAACAGATTAAGCCCGGAGTTATTCTTGACTATGACGAAAAGAATAATGTCGTGGGAATAGAATTGCTGAATATTCGAGAACGAGTAAATGAAAAGTTTCTCAAACAATTACAGTTTGAAACTGTTTAATTTAAGAACGACTGATTGCAAAACGATTAAGTATTGTGTATAATTGTCCCGTCCCTGACGGGATTTTTTATTGAATTATGAAGAAACCTTTTCTCGAACGTATTAAAGAATCGCCCATCATCTGTGACGGAGCGATGGGAACCGTACTTGATTTGTACGAGTACCCGGAACTTCCGCATGAACTTCAGAACATCAAGAATCCCGATATAGTCGAGCGAATTCATCGTGAGTACATCGAAGCGGGTTCGGAGATTATTGAGACGAATACGTTCTCTGCAAATCGTTTGCGACTCGGTCAGTTTCATTTGCAGGATAAACTTCGCGAAATCAATTTAGCAGGCGTTGAGATTGCCCGACGCGCGGCAAACAACGAAGTGTATGTTGCAGGCGCTGTCGGTCCGACAGGCATGTTGCTGGAGCCGATTGGTAAAATCAAAAAGCAACAGGCGCGTGATGCCTTCAAAGAACAAATCGAACTCTTGCTCGAAGCCGGCGTTGATTTGATAATGCTTGAAACATTTGTTAGCGTGCAGGAACTTGACGAAGCGCTCACCGTTGCCAAGGAACTGACGAATCTTCCCATCGTTGCACAAAAAGCGTTTGCAGAAGATGGCGCGATTCTCAACGGTACATATCCAATTGAAGTCATCGAACACCTCATTGAAGCAGGAGCCGATGTTGTCGGGGCGAACTGCACTGTCGGTCCGCAGAGAATGTTCAGCATTATTCGGAATGTTCACAAAGACGGAGTCATTCTTGCGGCGCAACCTGCGGCGGGAATTCCGACATTGCTCAACGGTCGTTCAATTTATCACACGACGCCGGAATATCTTGCAACGTATGCAAAAGAACTTGTCGAATCGGGCGTGACATTGATAGGTGCATGTTGCGGCTCGACTCCTTCACACATTAAAGCAATTGCCGATGTTGTGAAAGGAATGAAAGTCGGGAAGCCGTCTCCGAAAATTGAAATCAAATCAAGAGAGCACATCAGCGCTGAACTTGAACCGCGGTATTATACAGAAGCATCGCGCTGGTCGAAGTTTGCCCGCAATGTCGGAAAGAAATTGATGACAGCGGTGGAACTCGATATTCCACGCGGCACTGATATGTCAAGTGTTTTGGAAGGAGCACAATACTGCTACGAACGAAAGATTGATGCCGTCAATATTACCGAAGGCGCACGAGCGCGCTTGCGAATGAGTTCCATCGCAATCTCGACGATGATTCAACAGCGAGTTGGTATCGAGACGATGTGTCACCGTGCATCGCGTGACCACAACCTGATTGGCTTGCAGGCAGAACTTCTCGGGGCGCACGCACTCGGCATCAGGAATATATTGTGCATTACCGGCGACCCGGCAAACATCGGAGATTATCCGCACGCAACTTCCGTCTTCGATGTTGATTCGATTGGGTTGATTCGTTCCATCAGTTCGATGAACCGAGGCACGGACATCATGGGAAATACGATTGGTGAACCGACTTCATTTTATATCGCGTGCGCGGCAAATCCTTCTGCCGATAATTTGGATTATGAAATTGAACGGCTTGAAAAGAAAGTCGAAGCGGGTGTGAATATAGCGTTCACTCAGCCCTTGTTTGAAATGAAAACACTTGAAACATTTCTCAAACGTATTGAACACTTGCATCTGCCAATCATGCTCGGCATTATTCCGCTTCGGAGTTACAAGCACGCAGAGTTCCTTCATCACGAAGTTCCCGGTATGAGAATTCCAGAACGATTCAGAGAGATGATGCAACACGCAGAGAAAAACGCGGCGAAACTTGGTGTCAAACTCTCACAGGATTTTATCAAAGAAGCAAAATCTGCTGTTGCAGGAATTTACATCATGCCGCCGTTCAGGAAGTATAGCGTGGTGGATGAGTTGCTTTCGGTGTTATAATGATTCAAGATTCATGATATAAGATTTATGTTTCATGATTTAGTTGAAGTTTGCAATCGCCTTTACTTCAAAGGTTTCGTCTCCGCCACCGACGGCAACGTAAGCGCTCGTCTGGAGAACGGCAACTTTCTTACAACACGAAGCGGCATCAACAAAGGCATGGTAACGGAAGATGATATTCTTGAAGTAGATAACAATGGAAATATTGTAATCCGCAATCCGCAATCCGCAATCCGAAATCATAAGCCATCAACCGAATTCAGAATGCACCTTTTCATTTACCAACAACGCCCTGACGTGAACGCTGTTGTTCATGCGCATCCGATTTATGCAACGGGGTTTGCGGCGGCGAGAGTACCTCTCACAAGTTGTGTCTTTCCTGAAGTGATTGTCGGACTTGGAGCAGTTCCGTTGGCTGAGTATGCAACACCGTCAACGGAAGAAGTTGCTTTGTCTATCGCTCCGTTTGTCAAACAGACCGATGCAATCTTGCTTGCTAATCACGGCGTGGTAACGTACGGTAGGGATTTGTGGGATGCGTATTACAAAATGGAAAAAGTCGAACACGCCGCGCATATTACGTTTGTTGCAAAAATGTTGGGCGGTGAGAAATTGCTTTCACAGGAAGAGATTGAAAAACTTCGTGCAATCAGTCAGCAATCGTACGGGAAAGAAATCACCGATAAGATTTCGTGTGTTGTTGGTGAAGAGAATACAGAAAGTTCTGTAGATGTACGGAAAGTAATTCGACAGATGCTTGATGCTTGATGCTTGTTTCTTGTTTCTCAACTCCTACAATAAGTACATATAAACAGAAACTAATTTACAATGAAATCAGAAATCAGAAATCAGAAATCAGAAATCAAAAACTTCAAACCACAAACGCACCCGCCCAAGGCGGGCAGAAACCGCAAACCCAAAATAAGAGTCGGTGTTGTGTTCGGTGGTCGTTCTGCCGAGCATGAAGTATCACTTGTTTCTGCAACCGCAGTGATGAATGCGTTGGATAAGAAAAAGTATGAAGTAATTCCCATCGGCATTACACGGGATGGAAAATGGATGAGTTCGGAAAATGTCATGACCATTTTGAAAGAGCGTCAATGGGTGGTGAATGAAACGGTGCAAATAGTTCTTCCCGACCCGACGTTTCAGGGATTAGTCGGTGTGTATGGAGAAATATATCCGCCGATGGTTTCCCGGTTAGATGTGCTTTTTCCTGTGCTTCACGGAGCGTTTGGGGAAGATGGAACAATGCAAGGGTTGTTCGAACTTGCCAACCTTCCGTACGTTGGTGCTGGAGTTCTCGGTTCATCGGTCGGGATGGATAAAATAATTTCAAAGCAACTGTTTGAACGAGCGGGGATTCCGGTTGCACCATACGTTTGGTTTTTGAGCAAGGAGTTCAGAACAAGGCGCGAACGTCTTATCAAAGAGGTCGAGACAAAATTACAATATCCATGTTTCGTGAAACCGGCAAACTCCGGTTCAAGTGTGGGAATCTCCAAAGCGCATGACAGGAAGGAATTGATACGTGCAATGAAGTTGGCAATGGAGTACGATAGAAAAATTCTTATCGAGAAGGGAATCGTAAATGCTCGTGAGATTGAAGTGAGCGTTTTGGGAAATGATGAACCTCTCGCTTCGGTTCCGGGAGAAATAATTTCTTCGAACGAGTTTTACGACTACGATGCAAAGTATGTTGACGGGAAATCAAGGGAAGTCATCCCCGCCAAACTTCCTAAATCAGTCATCAAAAAGATTCAGAAGTACGCGTTGCTTGGTTTCAAAGCGATTGATTGTGCGGGCATGGCACGGGTGGATTTCTTGGTCGAAAAAGGCACAAACAGGTTTTATTTGAATGAAATCAACACGATACCCGGCTTCACTTCCATCAGCATGTACCCGAAGTTATGGCAGGCGTCCGGGCTTTCCTACTCAACGTTGCTCGATAAACTTATCGGTTTGGCGTTCGAGCGACATCGTCAGAAACTATCACTCAAAACATCGTACCAACCCAAGACAAAATGGTATCAGAAAAGTTGATTTCTTGGCTGAGAAGTCTTACATTCAATCGCCATGAACGACCTCTACTACCGAAAAGATTCTTCTCATAAATTTCTACCGAACTGGCTCCGTCGGCTTTTCAGAAATAAAAAGTTGATGTGGTCAGTCGTCATTCTTTTCTTCGTTGCAGGAATGATAACGTTCAGCGACAAAGGATTGCTCGACCGTTATCATCTCCAAAAACAAAAGGAAGAAATGGCGTTGCTCATCCAACAAGCGCGCGTTGATTCGCTTTATCTTCAGAAACAATCCGCCGACCTTGACACATCGAAGTTTGCCATCGAAAAAGTCGCCCGTGATAAATATGGAATGATTCGAGAAGGCGAGACGGTATACAAGATTAAGAAGTGATGTGAGATGTGGGAAATGAGATATTTGCAAAATATTATCGCTCATATCCCAAATCTCATATCGCATATCAGTCGAGGTAGTTGATGGAATTATTTGAACGAGACTCTCCTTCCAAAGAAAAATCTTCACAACAACAATTCGCTCCACTTGCGGAACGAGTGCGCCCGAAAACTCTCAGCGAGTTTGTCGGGCAGACGCATTTAGTTGGTGAAGAGAAGTCGCTTCGCATTCTCATCGAGAAGGATGAAGTCCCTTCGATGATTTTCTGGGGACCGCCAGGATGCGGGAAGACTACACTTGCTCGTGTGATTGCAGAGCATACGAAAGCAGAATATTTTCAAATGAGCGCGGTAACTTCGGGAGTCGCGGAAGTTCGGAAAGTGTTAGACAGAGCGGAAATAAACAGGAAGAAATTAAATAAGCGTACAATTCTTTTCATAGATGAAATTCACCGGTTCAATAAAGCGCAACAAGACGCGTTACTTCACAGTGTTGAAGATGGAAACATTACGCTCATTGGAGCGACGACGGAGAATCCATCGTTTGAAGTAATTTCGCCATTGCTTTCCCGATGCCGCGTGTATGTGCTTGAACCGTTGGGAGTCAATGAACTGAATACTATTTTGAATCATGCACTTGCAGAAGATTTCGTATTGAAGAAAATGTCGGTGACGATTGGTGAATCCGAGCGGGAATTGTTGATGTTGTATGCCGCTGGCGATGCGCGGGTGTTGCTGAACTCTCTCGAAACTGCTTTGAGAATCACCAAGCCGACCGGGAAGAACGAACGAATTGTTTCAAAGGAAATTGTTGAAAAAGTTTTTCAAAAGAAAACTACAAAGTACGATAAAGGGGGAGAAGAACATTACAACATTATTTCTGCATTCATCAAGAGTATTCGTGGCAGCGACCCGGACGCGGCTGTTTACTGGCTTGCGCGAATGTTGGATGGAGGCGAAGACCCGAAATTCATTGCGCGCAGAATGATAGTACTTGCGTCGGAAGATGTCGGGAATGCCGACCCGTACGCTCTGACGATTGCCACAAGTTGCTTCACCGCAGTAGATTACATCGGGATGCCGGAAGCGAGAATTATTCTTGCTCAGGCGGCAACGTATCTTGCATCTGCGCCAAAAAGTAACGCGTCGTACCGGGCGATTGAGGATGCGTTGGAAATTGTACGAACACAATCGAGCGGCGAAGTTCCGCTTCATCTCCGCAACGCGTCGACGAAGTTGATGAAGGAATTGAAGTACGGCGAGGAATATAAATACAGTCACAACTATGACGGACATTTTGTTGAGCAACAATATTTACCGGATAATTTGAAAGAGAAAGTATTTTATCAGCCGACGGAAGAAGGGAAAGAAAAAGAGATAAAAGAAAGGTTGGAGAAGTGGTGGAACAATTTAAAAGCCAAAAGGAAAAAGTAGTTAGTTTGAAAGTTCAGTCTTTGATTTTTATATTGTTCCAAACAAAAAGAGAATGAATATGGAAAACGTAACTCAACAATCACGTATTACACTTATTCCTGGTTTGTGTGGCGGGAAACCGACAATAAGAGGTATGCGAATCACGGTCTCAAATGTTTTGGAAATGCTTGCCGGTGGAATGACTGAAAAGCAGATTCTTCATGACTATCCTTACCTCGAGTTAGAAGATATAAAAGAATGTCTTCGCTTTGCTGCAAGAGTGTCTTCTTATTCATTTGAAATGTCTGAGGCAACCGGGTGAAATGGTTGGTGGATGCTCAGTTGCCACCGAGTCTTTGTGATTGGTTTCGCTCACGAAATGAGTTGGCTGTTCATGTTTCAGAACTGCTGGGTGGCATATCAATGCCTGATGAATTAATTTGGAGTATTGCTAAACGAGACGAGTTTGTTGTTATCAGCAAGGATAGAGATTTTTTTGACAGGTCTATTGTCTATGGTTCGCCGCCACAAATTGTTTATCTTGATTTCGGAAACTGTTCTAACGAAAATTTATTCCTGATTCTTCACCAACACTGGGGAGAATTACAATATGCTCTCAAAAAAGGAAGGTCTCTTGTTGTGATTTCAAAAAAACAATTACTTACCTTTTAATATTACTTATGTCAACTCAACATTATTTTTTAGGCATTGACCTCGGCGCAACAACTGTTAAAACCGGGTGTGTTTCTTCTGACGGAAAAATTCTTTCTGAGACGAAGGTTTCGACAGAAGCGCATCTTGGACCGGACGCTGTTGTTCAACAAATTATGAAGACGGTGGATTCGATGTTCAATCAATATGGCAACGATTCGTTAGAAGCAATTGGTATCGGCGCGCCAGGGATTGTGAACAACGGAATCGTCAAAGCGCCACCGAATATTTCTGCGTGGGATGAAGTAAATCTTCAAAATGAAATCAATCGCATTACGGGAATCAAGGTCGTTGTTGAGAACGATGCGAACTGTGCGGCGTTGGCTGAAGCAAAGTTCGGAGCGGGAATTCACCACAGGAATTTTCTTTTTGTTATTTGGGGAACCGGCGTCGGTGGCGGTATTATTCTCGACGGAAAAATCTATCACGGACCGAACGGTGGTGCGGGAGAAATCGGTCACACGACGATTGACTTCAACGGACCTGATTGTAATTGCGGGAACAAAGGGTGCATCGAAGCATATATCGGTCAGCGGTATCTTTCTCAACGGACGAAAGAGTTACTGCAAAAGTCGAACGTTCATTCCAAAATTATTGAACTTGTTGAAGGAGACTTCAATAAAATAGAACCCGCTGTCATCTCTCTCGCCGCAGAGCAGGGAGACGCAGTAGCGAAAGAAATTCTGACAGAAGCCGGAACATTACTTGGGTACGCGCTCTCTAATGTTTCCAACATTCTCGATTTGGAAACAGTGATTATTGGTGGCGGAATTTCTGCCGCGCCACAATTTGTGTATGATGCTGTCACAAATGCGCTTCGTGCGCGGGTTCTCAAACCGCATCGTCCGAACATTCAGGTATTGAGAGCGAAACTCGGAAATACGGCGGGAATTATTGGGGCGGCAAGTCTTGTTATCTAATCGAATGATGCATCGCCTTTTACAAACCCAATCTGTAAACAAGATTCGTACAAGTCTTTGGAAGGATTTCGGATTTCGGATTTCGGATTTCGGATTGATGCTATTTTTGTTTTTCATATTTTATGGAAACGGAAGTGCGCAAGAATCCCGACTGAGTAATCCTTTTTCATCAACAGATACAGTTCGGGTTGATTCTGTTCTGACGGACTCGACTTCGGTGTTGAAAGATACAGTTGCTGCTTCGGGTGGAATTGATACGGTGGTGACATACTCGTGTACCGATTCGATTATTTATCACTTCTCGACGAGAACAATGTCGCTCTACAAAAATTCTTCAATTCAATATCAAACAATGGAATTGAAGTCGGAGCAAATCGGGATTGATTGGAAGACGAATATGCTGAGTGCGGAAGGAGTTGCCGATTCGACAGACACGTTGCATGGCGGTTACCGAGGTACGCCGGTGATGAAAGACGGAGGCGAGCAGTACGATGGCAGAACGCTGACGTATAACTTTCAAACGAAGAAAGGAAAAATCAATATCGCCGACACAAAAATGGACGAAGGATTTTATCACGGCGAAGACATCAAGAAGGTGGACAAGGATATTTTGTTCGTCGCAAAAGGACGATACACAACATGTGACGCGCCGGAGCCACACTATTATTTCGGAAGTCCGAGGATGAAAGTGAAGATGCAGGATCAGGTTGTCGCCGAGCCGGTCTATTTGTTCATTGCTGATGTGCCGGTGTTTGCGTTGCCGTTCGCAGTCTTTCCGAACAAGGGGGGGAGGCGTTCAGGGATTATCGCGCCGGCGTACGGCGAGGACGGAACACGCGGTCGCTTCCTTCGTCATCTCGGTTTTTACTGGGCGATGAATGATTACATGGATTGGAAAGTGCAAAGCGATTTGTACTCAAAAGGCGGATGGGCGGCGGCTTCCAACTTTCAATATAATGTTCGATATAATTTCACCGGTTCGTTCAGCGGCGAGTATAAGAGGCTTCACGCAGGCGAAGAGAACGACCCGCGGCGAACGGAAGAAGAATCGTACCGGGCAACCATCAACCATAATCAGGATATTGACCCGACGACGCGCCTGAATGTTGACTTCACTTTCGCGAGCGATAACGCGTATCGAAACACAATTGATTATCAGGAA
This sequence comes from Ignavibacteriota bacterium, assembly GCA_016212665.1. Taxonomy (NCBI): domain Bacteria; kingdom Pseudomonadati; phylum Ignavibacteriota; species Ignavibacteriota bacterium. The sequence continues at coordinate 52,443 of JACREZ010000004.1, read as the reverse complement.
GCGCTTCAACAAACAATTTCCTCCAACGCGACACTCTCGAAACATTGGGAATCGCCGAACAGCATTTCGCTCAATGTCAGTCGTCAGCAATATTTGGTGAAGGGAGATGTGTATGAAACGATGCCGTCGCTCAGTTTCAATCATGGAACGAGTTATCCGTTCAGAAGAAAGAAGGCGGGCGATGAATCATCTGACCTGAACTGGTACGAACAAATCGGTTTGAATTACGGCATGAGCGCATCGAACTCCCGCTCGAAAACAAATGTCTCGGTCAACAATATCAAAACGAATCTCAACGGAGTTGACACGTTGCTTGCCGTCGAGGAATTTCAGCGCGGCAACGCACAGCGCATCGGGCAAAGCATGAGCATCAGCATCGCGCCGAAACTTGGCTACATCACCGTTTCGCCCTCGCTTCACTTCAGCGATTCGCGGGATTTCAGCAGTACCGATATTCCCGTTGCCGATACGTCCGATAGTTCCATTTCATACATGAATAAAAAAGAGGCAAAGCGTATCGGCACACTCTCGACAGGTCTTTCGTTGAACACACGTATTTTCGGAATCCTTCAACCGAACGTGCTTGGCATTTCAGCGATTCGTCATACGCTGACGCCTTCCGTTTCGTTCGCGTATGATAAACAAGTCTATGGCGATAATCCCGAAGACAAACGGCTCTATGCAAACTTCAATGTCGGGAATGTGTTTGAGATGAAAACGATTCCCGAAGCGGAAGGAAAAGAAGGGACGAAGATTCAACTGCTCAATGTCGGGCTTGGCGCAAGTTATGATTTCACCGCCGACAGCATGAACCTGAGTAATCTCGGAATGAATTTCAGAACGGGCATTGGACGAACGTTTGATATTAATGGAGGTGCGAATTTTGATTTCTACAAGTTGGAAGAATCATCACCCGGAAGGTTCAATCGTGTAAACAAGTTCGAGTTGAGCGAGAACGGTCGGCTTGCGCGTCTGACGAATTTCAACATCCGGTTTTCCACATCGCTTTCCGGCGAGAAGAAAAAATCGGGTGGTCAGCCGACACAGCGGGATTCCTCTGCCGGAGTGCAACCCGTTCGTTCCCGTTCGTATGACAGCATGGCAGAACCGGATTTCAGTATTCCATGGAATTTAAGTTTGGATTGGAGTTACTCGGAAAGCAGAAACCCGCAAGTCGTTCGTTCATCGAGCATCAACGGAAATCTTGATTTCAATTTGACGGAGAAATGGAAGTTTGCAGTTGCAAGCGGCTACGATTTTGTCAGTCAGGAGTTTGTTTACCCCCGCATGAATATCTCCCGCGACTTGCATTGCTGGACGATGAACTTCTCATGGACTCCCATCGGGCAATATCGAAGTTACCAATTTGAAATCCGCGTGAAGGCATCGCAGTTGCAGGATTTGAAAGTGACGAAGTCGGGAAGCGACCGAGGAATCTACTGATTTCGGATTTCGGATTGCCGATTGCGGATTGCGGATTGAAAAATGATTTAAGATTGACGATTGACGATTTAGGCATTGGGCTTAGGGCATAGAGCTTAGAACGGTGAGCGCTGAGCAGTGAATATTTCTATCACCTTCCACCTTTTACCTACAACCTACTCACCACTCACACCTAACCACTCACAAATCCTCTGTGTGACTTGACTTTTATTTGAACTTTTGCTAAACTACGGCTGAAATAATTCATTGATGAGCCGAAACTTTTAAGTGATGGCTCACTGGTTTAATAATCAAGTAACGAGGTTGGCTATGTCGTTCAAGATATTTTTTACACAGTTGATTATCAGTTTTATGTTCTTATTGGGAAGCGTTTCTATGGGGCAGGTAGAGTTTACTCTCCCGTTAATGTATCACGATACAAGTATGATATTTCATGATACAATTTATTGGGGGCTTCGCCCCGGTGCATCTTATTGTGCTACGGATTCCGGAGAGGTGGAATTGCCTCCCATGGCGTGTGGAATCAGTGCCTGTGTTCACTTTGCTGATGTGATGCCTATTGGTAACGGTGCGTGTATGGGACAAGGTACATATTTAGATGTGCGTCCTTCTTATAGTTCATCGCAGATAGATACTTACAAAGTTGTGTTCGTATCAATCTTCCCGATTACATTTCATTGGTTACCCACGCTGTATCAATATTATGACAGCGCAAAAATAACACGAAGTGGAGTTTCTTCTCCTGCAATCAATATGTTCACTCAGGACTCTCTTTTCATTGACAACCCAAGTGTTTCCGCAATAAAAATATTTACTTACGGACCGAAACAACCAAACGGTGTCGGTGAGTTTTGGAATGAACAACCGATGCAGTTTTCACTTGAACAAAACTATCCCAATCCGTTCAACCCTTCAACAAATTTCGGATTTCGGATTGCCAATTTCGGATTTGTAACATTGAAAGTGTTTGATGTGTTGGGAAGGGAAGTTGCAAAGTTGGTTGATGAAAAGAAGGAAGCAGGAAAATATTCTGTTCAATGGAATGCAGAGGGATTGCCAAGTGGCGTGTATTTCTACAAACTGCAAGCGGGTGAGTTTTCATCGGTAAAGAAGTTGCTGTTGATGCGGTAATTCCCGAGTCTAAAGTTTTGTCTGCCCAAAAACCAGGGATTCCCTGATTGATTATTTGCCGGAAGAGTTGTAACTTGATCAAGAAGTATGATTTGTGAATGTTGATATTTAAATTTGGTGAAATAGGAAAGTTATGAAGAACCACAATTCAATTTTTATCATTATTGTTCTTGTTCTTCTGATGTCCGAACATAGTTTCGGGCAGAATTTTTTGCACGGATATTCTCCTGATATTTTTCCACCTGACACTGTTGTGAGCGTTGGTGGGAAGGATGTAATTGCAATGTGGTTTATTGCACCGGCAACAGGATGTATAGATTCTATTTTCTGGCTGATGGGTGATACAATAAGCGCGTTAGATTCGACCGGATATTTTCGAGTACACAAATCGAACATTCGGCAGGGGAGAGGTCCGGGATACGATTATCCTTCACCACCTATACGTTGGGGCTATTGGAAAAACACTCGTGACACTGACCAAGGTTTAGCCGCATTCTATCAAGATGCAACTGATACACAATGGATATCAACTATTTCGGGTTTAATTCCTTCATTTCAACCATGGGGTGAAGATCTTTTTGGACTCGGTGGTTTCCCAGTAATTTTACGTCCAAACTTTGGAAACTATTTTGAAATGTGGCAATGGAATCCTTGTTTTTCTCGTGGTGATGCAATAGTGATAAGTTGCAGAGTTAACAATGGAGAGTTTAATTCCGGATATCCAACTCAATTTAAAGCATCTAAAACGAGCGATTCACTTTCTCGTGCATGGATATTTTATGAGCATGACAGTGGGTGGCACGCTATTGGAAAATTGAATTTCAATATTTGGTTTAGTATGCACGGTGATGCCGAAATAATAACTGGTTGGAAAACATATTCGAAAGGATGGAATTTAGTTAGCGTACCAAAACGTGTCTCTGATTTTCGGAAAACGGTACTTTTCCCCGATGCAATTTCTCATGCGTTTGGATACAATGACGGTTATAGTACATTCGACACCTTACAAATCGGAAGAGGATATTGGTTAAAGTTTGATAGCACGAGAAGTATTTATTTTGATGGTCAAGTCACGTACGAAGAATCCACTGATGTGAAAGCCGGATGGAATGTCATTGGAACTCCATCAATGACTCTTTCAACGGAATATGTCCATTCCTATCCACCCGGAATTATATCCGGTGGATTTTATCGTTATAACCGCGGTTATACTGTTACCGATATGCTGTATGCCGGAGAAGGATATTGGGTGAAAGTTGCTCAGGATGGAAAGATTGTTTTATCAGCAACACGACCAACGATGCGCTCTAACGAATGACTTGAATTATCATAGAATGTAAAGGGGATTCAATTAATCTAAAACCTCCTCGTTATTGTTGAATAACTTGAATACTGAATAGTATCTGAAGTCTGTAACATTTTCACTTGCATCTTACTCTCCTTTTTTCTATCATTGTTCCGAAATTAGTTACACGATGTCATAAACTATGCTTCGGTTACAGTCGGATACGGTTCTTCTCAAGAAATTGTTTTCTGGCAATTCTACTACAGAACATGCCTGGAAAGAATTTCTCCGTCGTTATTCAAATCTCTTCCTGAAAATTATCTGGCAGACGGAACGCGACCATGACCGCGTGATGGATAAATATCTGTTTGTCTGTACGAAACTTTCTGCCAACAACTTTGCTGTCCTGAAAAAATTTCAACCCGAAACGCAAGAACATCAACCGAAACTTTCGACGTGGCTGACTGTTGTCGTGAAGAACCTCTGTATCGAAGAACACCGAACGCTTCACGGACGATTACGCTATCCTGCGGCATTACTCCGTCTTTCCGAATTTGACCGTTGTGTGTTCAAACTCTACTACTGGAAAGGTTATTCCCGGGATGAAATTGAACATCATCTTGCCGGGAGAGGAAAGAACAACCTTAGTGTTGCTGAGTCGCTTTTGAAAATTGAACGTGTTGTAAAAGACGAGAACCCGGTATCTTCTCAGACAGTTCACCGGATTTCGTATGATGATACCGACGCGAAGATGAGCGAGTCATTTCAGCAATCAGAAGAAATGTTCGAGCAACAGTGGTTCGATGAAGCGGTCGGGCAGTTACCGGAACGAGAGCGAATTATTATCCGCATGAGATTTTGGGAAGGGATGACCGCCCCTGAAATCGGTGAACTATTGCAAATACATCCTCAGCGTAAAATTTATACTATCATAGAAAATGCTTTGAAAACCCTTCGTGCGCATGCCCGTCGGCATCTCGAAGCGTAAAGCATCCTGTTCTGTCCATATCATAAGTTAGAAAATATGAGAGACCATTTAACAGACTCCGAAGTCGCGTTATTTCTTGAACAACGACTTTCACCCGCGCAGCGTACTTCAGCCGAACAACATCTTGGCGTTTGCCAGATGTGTTGTGAACATCTTGCATCGTCATACAAAATGATGTCTGCAATAACCGAAAGCGCCGTTCCGCAATTGGATAACAATGTTCTCCACCAAGCAGAGCGATTGGTTCAAGTAACCCCGCGCAAGGGTTCGATGTGGAATTACGGTACTAACAGAATGCAATTCGCTTTCGCGATACTTTTGTTGCTTTTCATCGGCGCCGCGATGTATTGGCAACCATGGAAATCGGAAGAGGTTGTTTATCGCTCAGGAGAAGTGGCATTATCGGTCGAATTAGTTTCCCCGCTCGAAGGAGAAATTATCAGTACTATGCCTCTCGAATTTTTGTGGTCGCCTGTTCAAGAAGCCGTACAGTATCAATTTTATCTGATGAATGAGCAGGGAGAAGTACTTTCCAAGCAAATCACCACCGAAGCGAAACTGAAATTTCAGCAAGCCGAACTGTTTGAAAAAGAAAAAACATATCACTGGCAAGTGGATGCGGTTATGATGGAAGGGAGTATCATCAGCTCGGAGTCTGCGTCGTTTATATATTTGCCCTGAAATAACTTATCCGTCCGATGAATCGGACGGCAATAAATAGCTGTTAGTTGTGTCTTGATAGTTATTGCCGTTGAATTTATTCAATGGATAACGCGAGGAGAAAATCCTAAATCCTAATCTCGAAACTCTAAACAAATTCTAATCTCGAATGTTCAAGGGCTCAATTTCACTGGAAACAGCGGTTTAGTTTTTTGAATTTCGGATTTGTTTAATATTTCGAATTTCGATATTAGGATTTTTGACATCAAACAACGGTGTTGCGTAACTTCGGCTGATAACAATTCTTGTCTCTTTCCAACTTTTCCCTTACGTTATGCCGGACTTACGATGAGATACTCGGTATAATGTCACATTCAAATATATTTCGTCTATTGAGATTTCTTTCTTTCTGTATTTTGCTGATGAAGATACAGGGCGTGGTATGCCTTGCTTTTTTTGATGGAAAGAATAATGAAATACTTCAAGCCGATACCACGAAGCAACAAACTGAAGGAGATGTTCTGTTTGCCCTCGGTGAAGGATTGTACAAAGCAAACAAGTATGATAGCTCCATTGCCGTTTTGAAGAATGCTTTGAAGCAATTCGAGAAAGAGAAAAATCCTGAGAGGCAGATGATGAGTTTGATTGTGCTGGGGAGAAATTATACGGCGAAGGAAATTTATCAGGACGCGATTGAGTATCTCAATAAAGCAGTGAAGTTGGGAAAGAAACATTTGGGAGAAATTCATTTCAATATGGCGCAGGCATACAACTCGCTTGGCATTGTGTATAGAAGAATGGGCGAGTACGACCAGTCAATCAGCATCTACAACAAATCGCTCAACGTGAGGTTGAAATTGTTTGGGGATATTCATTCTGAGGTTGGAAAAGTATATGGAAATCTCGGCATAGTCTATTGGAACAAAGGCGATTACGAGAAAGCGTTCGAATATATGAACAAGGGATATTCTATCGAACAGAAAACTCTTCCTCCCGACGATGCACAAATCGGAAACACCCTCAATAATATCGGGTTAGTATTGTGGAACATGGGCGACCACGCAAAAGCATTGGAGTATTTTTTCAAGGATGTCGAAATTGAACTCAAGAAAAAAGGAGAAGAGAGTCCTGACCTTGCAAATCCATACAGCAATATTGCTGTCATCTATCATGAAACGGGAGAGTATGAAAAAGCAATCGAGTTCCAAACTAAATCACTACGGATACGGCTGAAGGTGTTTGGTGAAAAGCATCCAACGGTTTCTATAAACTATCTGAACCTCGGAAAAGTGTATCAATCCATGCACAATCTCGAACGTGCGCTGGAGTATCAACGGAAATCCATGGCAATTCGATTGGCTGTGTACGATAGTCTGCATCCGCTTCTCTCGAAAGGATACACAACTATCGGTGAAGTTTTTTCTGATTTGCAACAATACGATTCAGCGATATTTTGTTTCAACAAAGCGTTGGCAATTAATCAGGCAAAGTTAGATGCGCACCACCCGGAAACCGGAGAAATTTATATCGGACTTGGAAACGCATCATTGAGATTGAAGAAATTCGATGAGGCCATAGAGTATTTCCAATCTGCCATTGCCACGGTTGTACCTTCCTTCAAACCAACATCGTTTCCTGAGAATCCCGCATTGGAGAACATTCGTTCCGAGGTCGTGCTTCTTTCTGCGCTTGAGGCAAAAGCAAAAGCGTTCGAGGTACGTGCGGCGGCTTATCAACCATTCCCCGGCGACCTTTCGGCATCGTTTCAAACGTATTCGCTTGCTTCCGATTTGATTGACAGAATGAACAGGCGCTACTCAGCAGAATATTCCAAACTCAATCTCACACAAAAATATTCACGCGTAGATGAAGGGGCGGTGAGAACTGCAATGCAATTGTTTGAAGAAACGAAGAATGCATCGTACCGGGAGAAGGCGTTGAGGTTTGCCGAGAAAAGCAAAGCGAGGTTGTTACTGGAAGCAATGAACGATTCCAAAGCGAAACAGTTTGCCGGGCTCCCGGACAGTGTTCTGCGGAAGGAATATCAGTTCAAAGTGGATTTGAGTTCGTTGGAAAAAAATCTCAACGAAGAAGGTGTAAAAGGGAAGAAGGCAGACCAAAAGAAAATTACCCAATGGCGGTCACGATTGTTTTCTCTGAAGCGAATGTACGAATCGCATATCAATCATTTGGAAAAAAAGTACCCGGAGTATTATTCCTTGAAATACCAGGCACGAACGGCAACCGTACAAGAACTTCAGCAGAAATTGTTGGGAACGAATGATGTGTTGATTGAATATGTCGCGGGAGAGAGCGCGCTTGCAATTTTTGTCGTGACCAAACATTCCTTAACAGCAGTCTCTGTTCCCGTGGATGCGATGTTGGAAACTTCTATCAGGCAATTTCGGGAAGGAATAACCAACCGGCAATTTATCCAGTACACAAAAAACGCGTTCACCTTGTATAATTATCTCCTCCGACCTGTGCAAGCATCCATCACCGGCAAAAATCTCATCATCGTGCCGGACGGAATGTTGCATCTCATCCCGTTCGAGGCGTTGCTGACGGCAGAGGTGAACCGTTCCGATAATTCGTATGCCGACTTGCCGTATCTTCTCAGAGACCATTCAGTCAGTTACGCGCCATCGGCAACGTTGTTGTTGGAATTGAAAAACAAAAAGCAACCGCCAACTCCAAAGCAGTATCTTGCCGTAGCGCCGAACTATGAATCGGAAAATGAAGAAACGGTGAACCGGTTTGTTTCGGGGAAGCAGAGAACGTTTCCCGCTCTCCCGTTTGCAGAGCGGGAAGTGAAGGAAACATTTGCTCTGTTTGATACGCGCCCGTTCCTTGAAAAACTCTGGAGTTCGGAAAAGACGGCAAAAGCAGTGGCGTTCATTGGCAGTGATGCAACGGAAAAGAATTTCAAATCTGCCGATATCTGGAATTACCGGTATGTTCATTTCGCTTCGCATGTTGTGGTCAACACGGAACAGCCGGAACTTTCCGCCATTGTATTTACGGAGGAGAAGAACGCGAACGAAGACGGATTTTTATACACGGGAGAAATTTACAATCTCACATTTCGAGCAGATGTGATTGCGCTGAGCGGATGTGAAACAGGATTGGGAAAAATTATGAACGGAGAAGGGATGTTGGGATTGACCCGCGCCTTTCTCTACGCAGGCGCGTCGAATCTGCTTGTCTCCTTATGGCAGGTGAATGATGAATCAACTTCCGGGTTGATGGTGGAATGTTTCAGAGGGATGATTCAGAAGCAGAGCAACAGCGCTGCGCTGCGCGCCGCAAAACTCCGGATGATTTCTTCAGAACAAACTTCCGCTCCGATGAACTGGGCTTCGTTTGTGCTGATTGGAAAGTAGCAATATCTGATTTTCGATGTTTGATTTCTGATTGAGGCTGTCCGAATAGTCCTTCGTCATTCGACATTCATTGTTCGACATTTGATATTTGAGTAAATGACGAAAATCGAATGATGAATCCTGAACTCCAAAGTTGCTTGTTGGACAGCCACATGGTTGAGTTTCCATATCAAAACCGCAGACATGAAGTCTGCGGCTACCCTCTTTTGGATTTTTTTGGACAACCCCCATGGGAAATTTCACATTGCTTTCCCACGTGAACAAACTGTTCCTGTACGAGTGCAAACTGTTCCTGTACGAGTGCAACTTGTTTCCGCGCGAGTGCAACCCGTTTCTGCACAAGTGCGACCCATTTCCGCGCGAGTGCAACTGTTCCGGGACGAGTGCAAACTGTTCCGGGACAAGTGCGGACCGTTCCGGGACAAGTGCGGACCGTTCCGGGACAAGTGCGGACCGTTCCGGGACGAGTGCAAACTGTTCCGGAACAAGTGCAAACCGTTCCGGGACATGTGCAAACCGTTCCGGGACATGTGCAAACTGTTCCGGGACAAGTGCAGACCGTTCCGGGACAAGTGCGGACCGGTCCGGGACGAGTGCAAACTGTTCCGGGACAAGTGCCGGGCGTTCCGTTACTTGGGACAACCCTTCCGTTCGCTTCAAAAACGGGCATTATTTGGAGGATGTGCCAGATGGCGCTGTTTTTGAGGTTTTTTGAAATTGCCAAAAATGTGGTGTTTTGAGGGATGCCTTCCTGTGGCAATTAGCCAGAGAAATGTACGATAGTTGCCAGTCTCGGTGGCACAAACAACGGAACGGGATTTTTATCTTCTTCTCATGGTGGCACACCTTTCATTTTCGTTTTCCCGTAGCAATAATTGCCGTATTGTTTACCCTTCCGACGGCAATAACGATATTCCCTTTCATTGCAACACGATAATACACACCGTTCATATAAGTAATTTGCCGATAGCTCTTCCAGGTAAAACCGTTGAAGTGAAAAATATCTCCGTAGTGGCATACCACGACAAAATCGTTCAATCCATTTCCACGGATTGCTTCCCTGTAATAATTAAAGTTTGTTGTCCCAACTACTTCCCTCCATTGCTCTGTTGAATACGGTGAGTTTTTTGCAAATAACCCATCTCCGGCTATAAAATATTTTTTCCCCGGAACAAACCAAATTCCGCTCTGAGAAAAACGTAATCCTTCGCCAGAAAGGAGAGTTGAAGTTTCTCCTTCTATTTTTAACAGAAGCGGATTACTGGTTGTAATTGCAAGTATTTCCGTTTCCTTCGTTCTTGGGTTTTCCGCTCCCCAAATATCTTCTACGTTGTACCCCGTACCGCTTTCAAGTTTTTTCCATACCCCGTTCAAATACCTGATAAGTGTTCCTCTCCTACCAATACAATAAAAATCATTTTCTGACACTCCCCAGATTTTCAATATTGTCCCCGACCCTGTTCCTGCAGGCATACAGGGATAATTTGTATTTGTAGTATCCCCCAATAATACCATCGTGCTACTACCATCAGAAAAGATAATCCTCCCCGATGGAAATTGAAAAACTGAATAGAGTGGTGAAGCCCTATGGGTAACCAACGAACAATCAAATCCATACCTGGGTAAATACATCCTTTTCACTTCCCATGTTTTTCCATTCCATACCACAAGATTATGTTGTACAAAATTATTACTTGTATCTAATATTTCTATATCCCCGACAGCATACGCCAGCGTATCATTCACAATGCACACATCGTGCAGTATACTCGCATTCCCGTCTCCAAGTGTATCAAATGTCCATGTGAAATCATGGCTTGTAGTATCGATCGTTGTCAGGTTCAATGGTAAACTGGAGTCAATAAGTGTTGTGTTGTCCAACTTGTATGTTTTAAATGTATAGTGTTTGTTTGGTAGGAGTTGTTCGCTTACAACTATTGTTTCACGTGCCGTAACGTTTGCAGTCAGTACAACGGTGGTATCATGTTTCACCATAATATTGCCAAGCGTTGTGCTGTCTATGCTTCCAATTTTCAGCCACGCTTCGGTTACGCCAACATCATCAACAGTTATTGCAATTGTCGGTACGTGGGGCGGGATAATAATTTTCAGTTCTTCTTCTTCGCAAGCAAGACTAAAGAGAGAAATACTCATCAAGCTCAAAGCAAGCAGGAGAAATACGTTTTTTTCGTTACCGTTGTTGCTCATCGTTTTTGTTCAATTCGGAACATAGTTGCAGTAAGAAACGGAAATATTCCGTGAAAGCCAATTAATGGAAGGGTTTAGGGCGTTTTTTATGAAACCTACAGTAAAAATCTTTCAACCCTTAGTGTAAAATCTAATAATCTGCCCATACTATACAATGAGCAATTATAACTGGATGTGTCGGATGAAGCAATCCCGCATTCATTTTTGTTTTCGAGAGTGAGATTGTGAGCGCCTTGCGCCATCCCGTTGGGACTTCGTCGCTTCACTCGCAATGACCATGCGGTAACACGCTCTCAATAGGTTTTCAACAATACAACATTTGTGAAAGGTAACTGTATGCACAAGCGACTACTGTTTCTTCTATCATTATTTACCTTTGTTCTTTCAATAAAAATATTTGCCGGAAATATTTCCGGACAGGTGACGACGGATTCTGTGTGGACTGTCGCAGGAAGCCCTGTCATTGTTACGGCAACCGTTACGGTGAACAACGGTGTTACGTTACGGATTGAACCCGGAGTGGTTGTGAAGTTCGATGCGGGAACTCAACTTATTGTTGCCGGGAAATTGCTTGCTGACGGGAAAGCGGATAGCGTCATCACGTTCACGTCGAATGCAGGAACACCAGCCGCCGGCGATTGGAACAGCATAGAGTTTCAAAACGGATTGAATGTCGGTTCTGTGTTTGATTATTGTTTGGTCGAGTATGGAGGTTCCGGAGCGAACGCGGCGAACATCTTTTACAAAACCGGGGCGTACAGTATTGCCATCACCAATTGCACGGTTCGATATAGTCAGAATCACGGAGTGAATGTTCGTGCATCATCTCCAAGAATTGCGCGCAGTACGTTCAGCGATAATGCCGGCTTTGGAATCTTTACGGATTTAAGTCTTGGTTACACGGTTGATACGTGTCTTGTTATCAGAAATACAACGGGCGGAATCCGCATCGCAGTGAACGCGACTACAGTTGTCAATACTTGTATTGTTGATTCAAACGGGACGGGAATTTATATTGACGCAAGCGCACGCCCGACAATCTGGTACGATACAATTCGAGCGAATACCATAGGGATTGAATTTACGAGCGTCGGTTCATCGCAACCGACGATTAAAGATAACGTCATCATGAACAACACGACGTACGGCTTCAAAAATAGCGGTACGTCAACTGTCAAGGCGGAATATAATTATTGGGGACATGATATGGGACCGTACAATTCTGATTTTAACCCAACCGGTTTGGGAGATGCTGTTACAAATTATGTGGATTTTCATCCGTGGAATATCTGGGTTGGCGCGTATCCGGTTGTTAATGTTACCGCAAACATAACAGTGAACACAACATGGAGCGCCAACACGGTGTATTGGATAAAGAATGATGTCACTGTAACAGCGGGAGATACACTCACGATAGCCCCGGGTACAGTCATTAAATTCGCGGCGGGAGTTTCATTGACTATTTCCGGTACTATCAAAGCCGGCGGGATTGACGGTGGTATGATTGTCTTTACCTCGGAAAAAGATGACAGTTACGGAGGCGATAGTAACGGCGATGGGAGAGTAACCGGACCAACCGCGGGAGACTGGGAAACAGTTTATCTTAGCGGTGGAGGAAATAATTCGAGTATCCTGAACTACTGTATTTTTAAATTCGGGGGAACGCTCTACACCTATGCTGAACTTGTTGTAAGTAATTGTTCTCCTTCAATAACAAATATTTATGTAACGAACAGTTCGAATACAGGAATGAATATGACGAATTCAAGTTCGGCTCTTCCGAATTGTTCGTTTAGCGGGAACGGAGGAGTTGGGGTTTCCATGAACAATGTTAATACGACAATCACGAATTCGGAAATTGTGGGAAACGGAAGTTACGGTCTTCAGGCGCTCGGTACGTCGCATTACAGTGTCAGCAATTCGACTATTTCGCGTAACGGGAATAACGGGATTCATACTGATGGCGGAGGAAGCAGAGCAACATTATTGTTGTTGGATAATTGCACTGTTACTCAAAACACAGGACATGGAGTGTATGCCTGGAACGGAGACAGAATGCAAACATTTTCCAATTCTACGTTTCATGCAAATACAAAAGTCGGATTATGGTGCTACAATCCTGATTCGCTGGTCACGATTGAGAACAATACGGCAAGCAATAATGGTGAGGAAGGATTTGTAACGTCGAAAGGATTTCTCACGAACAATATTATTTCGAATAACCGTTACCCGATTGGTTTGGCAGGGCGATGCGGAACGCGATACAACGGAAATACGATAACAGGAAATGTATATAATAATGCAATCGCATTACGATGTAACCGGGAATATCTCAGCGATACTCTGTTTTATACATTCCCTGCCGGCATGAGTTCGAAAACGTATGTGATGATTGAAAACTCTACCTCCACAACGACGGCAACGGGAACAACATTCGTTGTTGAACCCGGTGTCATAGTAAAATTCGCGAGCGGTTTGTACTGGCGAATTTCAGGTCGGTTTATCGCCGATGGAAATGACCCGATTATCTTTACTTCCTACCGTGATACGATGTATGGCGGAAAGACAAATTTACCGACCGATAACACCCCGCCTGCGTCAGGGAATTGGGGATACATTGAATTGAATGGTACCGGTGCGAATAATACAATCATGGATAAATGTATTCTGAAATACTCTCAATATGGATTGAATGTTGAGGGGGTAACTTTGGCAAATGCAATTTCCAATTCAACATTCAGAAAATCGAGCAATTACGGTGTCTACGTTACAGGCAATTCTGTTGTCTCTTTTGAAAACTGTACGATTGACAGCAGTACGACATACGGCATGTATGTCGGTTATTACAGCGGAGATGATGTAACTATTCGTGGGAGTACGATTCAAGATAACGGAAACCATGGATTATACTGTTCGTATCAAAGCGGCTCTTCGCCAACGTTCCGTGAGATATCAAATTGTATCATCCGCAGGAATAACGGGTGGGGAATTTATGTATCGGACGGACGCCTGCCGCAAACGTATCTGGGAAATTTTATTGACAGTAATGCTACCGGTGGAATTTCAAACAATAATACGGTATATACATGGACGAGCGTCATGTATATCGGTAATACAGTATCCCACCATACCGGTGAAGGGATTGTTAGTTCCTCGGCTCGGTACATTGATAATACCATTCAATACAACCGTTACCCGATTGCTGTGTGGAGGAGAACCGGTAACAGTTATGTGGACAACAATAACATTGACGGTAACATCATTTCAAACAATCAATACAATGCTGTTGCAATTTACAACGGAAGTATTGAAGGAAATTTATCTTTTACTTTTCCTGAAGATATACCATCCAAAACCTATGTCGTGAGATATGATTTCTCCGTTTCAAACGGTGATACCTTGGTGATTGACCCTGGAACAAGAATTAAATTTGAATATTTCGGTGGCTATCAAAATTTCAGTGTCAATGGTATCCTGCTTGCAGAGGGGACGCCAGAGTTGCCAATTACATGGACATCATGGCGCGACAATACTGTGGGAGGAAAAACTTCTCACGCAACGGATTCACTCAATCCTGCGCCGGGTGATTGGAACTATATTGCATACTATAACGGAAATTGCAAAGTCCGTCATAACATCTTCAAGTTTGGCGGACGAGATAATGTTCAGGCTGTTGCGTTTGGCAATAGTTGCAACGGAATACTGTTTACCAATAATATCATCCGTAAATCATACGCGGCTGGTATTGCTGTCAATCAAAATAATACAATCACGTTTGATTCACTGTTGATTGATAGTTGTAACACGTATGGAATCAGGTTGTATGGTTATACAACAACAAATCTCACCCTGAAGAATTCAAATCTTTTGAAAAATGGCTCGTCGGGAGTGTATGCGGAGAGTAATGCTAAAGTAAGCGAAGTCAGTAATTGCGTAATATCATACAATGGCGGCTCAGGAATCCATGTGCTGAACACTACTACCGGGTGTACAATAATTTCAAACACTATCAACAACAATGTGCAGGATGGCGTCAATATCATCAGTCGAAATGACGCGCTCGATTCGCTTCTTGTTATTACGACAAACAAGATTCGGAATAACGGACGCGCAGGAATTTTTTCCTCGCGCGCATATATCCTGAACGATTCAATTATGGGAAATCAATTCCCGTTCGGTATCACCGGTCAATTGAATCTTGCTCTCACGGGAAATACGCATGGAAATGTGTATGAGAATAATTACATATCGGGGAATACACACAATGAAATTATTGCACTTGAAGGAAATATCCTTGGACGCATCGGAGGGTCGTATCCTACAGGATTTACTTCAAACGTGATTGCGGTGCGCGGTGATGTTACGGTCTCCGGCGGTAACACGGTGTATATCGCGCCGGGAACAATTCTGAAATTCACACGACAATTCGGCAACGGATTATTTCAGGTTGATGGTCGTTTGCTTTCCGAAGGAACACAAATCTACAAGAATGTTTTTACTTCGTGGAAAGATGATTCCTACGGCGGCGACTCGAATGCTGACAGTAGCGCTACGGTTCCCGGTCCGGGCGACTGGGACAGGATTTATTTATCAGCCGGTTACAGCGATAGTTCTCACATCCTGAATTCGATTATCCGTTATGGCGGACGAGGGAATGCAGGAAGTATCTATATCGTCAGTAATCGTTGTCCGGTTGATTCGAGTTACATTTCATACAGTAGCAACTTTGGATTGTATTTCAATAATTCTCTCTCTGCTTCGAGTGCGAACGAGATTCACAGCAATGTCGAAGGAATTAGAGTCGTCGGAGCGAACACGCCTGTTTTACGAAACAATAACATCCGTGATAACAGTTCGTACGGATTGCATAATGCTACAACTTCCACTACTGATGCCCGGCAAAATTATTGGGGCGCAGCAAGCGGTCCGTATGTGAATCAGGGCGCAGACCAAAATCTCACTGGAACAGGAAACCGTATTCACATTCCCAACGGTGTCGTGCAGTATCGTCCGTTCCTAACATCGCGATCGGGAATATTGCTTGGTGACCCGAGTTTCAACGGTTCGATTACAGCATACGATGCGGCACTGACGTTACAACATGTCGTTGGCATTATTACTTTCAGTGCAACTCAACAAACAGCCGCCAATGTAAGCGGCGATGCAACCGTGAGCGCGTATGATGCTTCGCTCATTCTTCGGTTTGTTGTTGGAAGCATCACCGGTTTCCCCGGCTCAGGAAAAATTTCTGTTGATGCAGGTTCAGTCATTGCGTGTAACTTCAAGACGGAAAAAATCGGAGATGAGTTTGTTCATCTCTATCTAAATCTCAACAACGCTCTGGGAATTTATGCAACTGATTTCAAACTTTCATACGATGTGAATGAACTTGAATTCACAAGCGTACAGAAAACGGAAGTATCGAAAGAGATGTCCTTGTATCATCATTCAAGCGATGGTTCTGTTGATGTCGCGATGGCGGGAAGCAATCCCTTTGCAGAGAATGGAAGCGTTGTAAAACTTGTATTCAAGATGAAGGATGCAGCGAAGTCAAAGGATGTTATCAGGTTTACTCTCAATAATTTCAAACTCAATGAACTTGATATGACGGAATCGGTGAGAGAAGTTGTTCACAAAGTGAAGGGCTTACCGACGGAGTTTGCTCTTGAACAAAACTATCCCAATCCTTTCAATCCCTTAACAATTGTCAATTATCAATTGCCGATTGACAATGTTGTAACGCTGAAGGTCTATGACATGCTCGGCAGAGAAGTTGCAACACTTGTTGATGGAATGCAGGAAGCCGGTTACTATGCGCAACCATGGAACGGAACTGATGCAAACGGACAACAACTTGCAAGCGGAATTTACTTCTATCGTCTTGAAGCGTTTGCTGATGGGAAGCAAACGTTCAACATGATAAAGAAGATGTCGCTCATTCGGTAAACGAAGTCAATGAAAAATAATTTGAAATGTCTTTGCACATTCATTGTTGTATTTTTTTTGTCGATTGAAATGACGTACTCACAAATTCCAAGAGCGGGGAAAATGTCGGTTTCTGTATCAATGCCGGATACGATTGTGAATTCGCACGACACGATTGAAGTGCCGCTCTTCGCCAGTAGCCTGAGCGGGTTGAACATTTTTTCGTATGAAACAAACATCCGATTCGACACAACAGTATTGCATTTTGTCACTCTTGTAAAAGCAGGAACGTTGAGCAATGATGCAAGCATCATCAGCAATCGGAAAGCTGATACCGTTCTGATTGCCGCAAGCGCAACGTCTGCGTTGAGCGGAAGAGGCGAATTGATTCGGATTCGGTTCGCGATTGATACCAACGTGGTAAGCGGTGGGTACTCACCACTTGAGTTTACTCGTTTTCAATTCAATGAAGGTTCCCCTCCCGCTTTCCTGACGAACGGAAAGGTGACGTTCGCTCAACGAATTACAATTCAAACACAAATCCACAACGGATGGAACTTACTCTCGTTGCCGCTCACGGTTGATGATGGAAAAGTCTCAACATTGTTCGGCGAAGGATTGAACGCGTTTGTTTACACTCCGGCAGGGTATGTTCCGACTGATTCAATCCGGAACGGAGAAGGATTCTGGATAAAGTTATCAGCGGATTCAGGAATCACGTACAAAGGAATCACCGGAACGGTTCGAGTTGCGGATACGATCGCCGTGAATGAAGGATGGAATTTAGTCGGCTCGATTTCGGATGGTGTGGAGCGGGATTCCATCAAACAACTTCCTGATTCAATTCTTGCCTCTGATTTTTTCGGTTTTGATGTGTCTTACTATCAGACTAACTTCATTGTTCCGATGCGAGGATATTGGCTTAAAGCCAACGCGAACGGGAGGTTGAAGTTGTCATCAAATCAAAATGCAATGAGGCGTCAACAGGTTTTTTCACCCAACCATAGTCTTAATGATACGACCAGGTGAGTTATGAAAAACAGATTTCTTACTACTATGAAAATATTGTTGTTCACACTGTTGGTTTGTTCAACAATCCTTCAAGCGCAATCAATACAGTTCAGTCTTTCGAGCATGACCGGCAAACGGGGCGATACGCTTCTCATGCCTCTCACCGTGAACGCGATAAATTCCGGGCATGGAGTGATTTCCGGGCAGATGGTTTTTACATTTAACACGAACGTTCTCAATGTCATTGGTTTGCAAACACCCGGCACCATGTTGGATAGTGTGTTGGATTACGAGTACAACATTGCCAACAAGAGGCTCGGGTTTTCCGATACAGGCGCTATCACCGGAAGCGGAGTGTTTGCGTACTTGCGCGTAATTATCAATGCAACTCCTTCGTCGCTATATGATTCACTGAAGTTTCAGAGCATCATGTTGAATGAAGGTTCACCGACTGCGACTTCAACCAACGGCTACGTCAGAGTTCTCGATATGCACATCTCGCCACAAAGTCCTTCGTCAAATCTTGTCGTTGGCGACTCGTTGCAATTCAGTGTAACGGGGGATAGGCAACTTCCGCTTACGTGGACAAGTTCCAATCCGGCAATAGCGACTATTGATACAAACGGAAAGATGCGAGGAGTGGGAGTTGGTTTAATAAAGATTCATGTTGCGGACGCGCAGGGTTTGAAGGATTCGACCGTGCAATTTGCCATCAACTCCCCTTCGCTCAGAAGTCTGACGATCTATACACGCGATACTTCTTATACACAAACTCTTACATTCAATCTTCCGATATATGTCACCGACGTAACTTCGCTCGGCATCGTATCAGCACGGTTTTCAATTAATTACAGCAGTACGCATTTGCAGGCGGTTGATGTCCTCACAGCCGGAACGATGACAACGAACTGGTCTGCTCCATCGTTCAATGTGTTCAGCGGTAAAGTGGATGTTGCGCTCGCCGGCGCGCAACCAATTAACGGAAGCGGGATTCTTGCGTACGTTCGGATGCGTGTGGGAAGCGCGGCAAGCGGAACGACGACGTTGACGTTCTCCAATGTTTTGTTCAATGAAGAAATCTTTGCAAATACGAGCGCTGAACAATTCACTCCCATTCCCGCGCCGACGCTTGTCATTCAACCGAACACGGCAACGCTTGCAGGCGGCGATAATCTTTTGTTCAGAGTGACGAGCGGGGGAACGCCGCCGTATGCATGGACGACAAGCAATCCAACCGTTGCGACGATTCATCCGGCAAATGGATGGTTAACTGCATTGTCCCGCGGAACAACTACCGTTACCGTGGTTGATTCATTCGGATTCATAAGAACGACGGGAACCATCACCGTGAATGATATTCGTGCGAAGTTACCCGACACTTCGATTGTTGCGCTCGGTGATTCGGTTGATATCCCAATTTTCTTTTCCGGCGCTAACAATTTCGGAGTAATTTCCTTCGAGACGAGAGTGACGTACAATTCATCCGTTGTTCGATTGTTGAATGTCGAAAACGAGGGGACGTTGTGTGAATCGTTCAGCGTTTCCTTCAAAGATACGCTCGACACTGTTCGAATTGCAGCGGCAGGAACTCTGCCGTTTTCCAACGACGGTATTTTGCTTCGGTTGAAATTCAAAACTGCACCGGCTGCAATCACCGGGCAGAACTCGCTCATCAGGTTTACACAGTTCTCGTTGAATGAACCGGGAAGCGGGACACCTACCGTGAGAATGTATGACGGTCGTGTCTTCGTCGGTGTGCCTGACCCGTCTCAATATCTTGAGTTCACACCGTTGCCGTTATTGTTTGGAAATGTTCACGTTGGTTCGGATTCGACTGCGACTGTTTCGGCAAAGAGCGTGGCAATCGAAGCGATGAGTATTAACTCCGTCACTTCGAGTCATCCCGATTTTTCCGTCGTTCCGACGCTGGGATGGTTGGAACCGAATGACAGCACAACATTTACCGTAACGTTCACACCATCTTCTCGTGGAGTGAAGAATGGTTTCATCATTTTTGAGCATAACGCTGAAGGTTCACCTGATTCATTACCGGTCAGCGGAGAGGGCATCGCTCCTGAGTTTTCTGTTATTCCATCGTCGCTTGATTTCAATAATGTTCAACTTGGAAATAGCAAAACAGACAGCGTCATAGTAACAAATACCGGAACTGCAGAACTTGTCGTTTCGCTTGTTGAATCTAATCACAGTGATTACTCCATCACTCCAACTTCAGCCACACTCCAACCCTCAGAAAGCCAGGAGTTTGCCATTACATTTTCTCCAGGTTCGACGGGAATAATTTCCGGGCAAATCAGTTTTACACATAATGCAGGTGGTTCACCACATTCAGTGGACGTAACCGGAAGAGGAGTAGCAACAGCATTTGTTGTCGCTCCCGCAAGTTTATCGTTTGGTGATGTTCTTCTCGGAGAAAGTAAACTCGATAGTGTTACAGTTCATAACATCGGCTCATCCGAGTTGTTCATTTCTCAAGCGCGAGCGAACAACAATAATTATCTTGTCAGTCCATCATCGGCGACGGTTCCCCCGTACGAAAGTTTGAAATTTTATGTAACATTTCTGCCGAGTTCGATGGGAGTGAAGAATGGATTTGTTGTTTTCGACCATAACGCGAACGGAACGCCTGATTCTGTTTCTGTAGGTGGAAGATGTATCGCGCCATTATTTTCAGTCGCACCAACCTCACTTAATTTTGAAGATGTTGTTGTCTATTCAAGCAAGACCGACAGCGTGGTTGTTACTAATGTTGGAACAGCCGACCTTGAAATTTCTTTAGCAGAATCAAACAACTCCGATTACTCCATTTTTCCAACTACTGCATTACTCCTCCCGTCTGCAAGCAGAACATTCACCATAACATGTACTCCGAGTTCGATTGGAGCGATTACCGGAGTAGTGGAGTTTACACACAATGCTGTTTCTTCAACTGATTCGGTGACATTGCAAGGAACCGGAATTTATCTGACAGTCAATGTCCCGATTTCTTCCCGATGGAATATTCTCTCCTTGCCGGTCGTTCCTGTTGAAGATTCCGTGCATGAAATTTTCCCGAACGCAGTTCATCCTTACGCTTATTCGTTCGACGGGACAAATTACAATCAGGATGCGAGGTTGGAATTTGGTAAAGGATATTGGGCGAAGTTTCCCAATGCAGAAGTTGCTTCGTTACAAGGTTATCCAAAATATGAAGACACTATTCAGGTTCACGAAGGATGGAATCTTGTCGGTTCTGTTTCTCAATCAATCAATGTCAGTTCGATTACTTCCAATCCACCGGGAATGGTTACTTCACTATTCTATGGATTCAATGGCAGATACTTCGCGACGAATAATATCGAACCGGGGAAGGGGTATTGGGTGAAAGCAAATCAGTCCGGTGAGCTTCTACTATCGTCATTAGTTTCACCCACCAAAGGCGGGCAAGTTGGTAATTTGTCATTGGGGAAAATCAAGATTATTGCATCGGATGAACTTCCACCTCCGCCGCCTGAAGGCGACGGCAATGAATATGAAACCTTAAACCTTAAACCTGAAACCTTCGCACTTGAACAAAATTATCCGAATCCATTTAATCCATCAACGGTTATCCGTTATCAGTTACCGGTTGATTCGTGGGTGACGTTGAAAGTGTATAATGTAATCGGGGAGGAAGTTGCCACGCTTAGTGACGGGTTACAGGTTAGCGGTTACAGGTTTGTTGAGTGGGATGCATCGTTATTGCCGAGCGGTGTGTATGTGTACAGATTGACTGCCGGAAATTTTTCTGATGTAAAACGTCTCATCTTGTTAAGATAAGACTATAGGGTAGTTCCAAAAACTTCAATTACAAATGTTTAACCGCTAAGCACACAAAGAATACGCAAAGTGGCGCAAAGAAAATAGAGTTTTTGGAACTACCCTATAGGTTGTGTTAGAAATGGAGTTGGGGGAATTTCTCCTCCAACTTTCTTTGACAGTACTCAAGCGTGTTCAAGGAACTTCGACAGACTCAGTTGTGTCATCCGGTTCATCGGTTCGTACTTCGGTGAGGAAACGATTGATAACAAATCCGGCAGTCATGAGCATAACACTGTTCACTGCGAATACTGTGGTGATGCCAAATTGTGAAGCGATGTAACCGCCTGTAAGCGGACCGAGCATGTTTCCAAGCACTGCCATGCTGGAGGCGATTCCCATCAAGCCGCTTTTCCGGTCGGCGGGAGCGTGATGGTTGGAGAGAGAAAAAAGCGTGTGAAGAATTCCGCCGCGCACGAAACCGAGACCTGCACGAAGAATCATCAACACGACGAGACCGGGGACTACAATATGCGCGGCATAAAACGCGCCCGTTCCGGCAAGCGCAACGGAAAGATTTTTCTTGAATCCGATTCGGTCATTTCGTTTTCCCCACCATGGCGCTGCGATGAACATGAACAATCCTGAAATCGCCACGACAATTCCTGTTAATGTTGAAACATATTCCGTTTGCTGGAAGAAGTGTTCGACAAACAACGCGAAGATTGATTCAATCATCAATGCAGAAGCCTGACCGATGACAATGGTAATGGCAATCAGCCGGAGTTGATTGTTTGTGAAGACGAATTTGTAATTATCGAAGACGGAAGAGCGCGTTTTCAACGTTTCGGGTTGTTCAACTTCCTGTACAAACTTCATAATGAACAGACCGCCGATGAAACATAAACCTGCGACAATGAAGAAGATGTATCGGTATTCAATAAAATCAGCAAGAATACCGCCGACGAAGGGACCGAAGACGGCTCCGCCTGCTGTGGCGGATTGAAGAAATCCGAGAGAATAGCCAATCTTTTCTTTTGGCGTGGAGCTGGAGACGAGCGCAATTGCTGCGGGGATGAATCCGCTAATCGCTCCTTGAACCATGCGGAAGAAAAATAATTGATAGACATCCTGAGAGAAGCCGACGAAAATTTGAGCAACGCCGAGACCGAAGATTGCCCGAACGACCATCATTTTTTTTCCGTGCCGGTCGCCGAGGGAACCCCAAATCGGTGTGGCGATAAATGAGGACATGAATGTGCCGGAGAATGCAAGTCCGCTCCACATTGCTAATTCTTGCTGGTCGGTAACGCCGAGATGACGGATGTAAAACGGGAGGAAAGGAATGACGAGATTCATTCCAATCATGGTGAGGAACTGCGCCGCCCACAATGTGTAGAGGTTCTTTTTCCAGATTTCCATCGGCGAGCCCAAGATACGAAAATTCCCGCTTTTGCTTATCAAGTGAATTGAAGTATATTCTCATCCTTATTTTTTACCAGAGCATGTTTGTTTATTTCGTTCTCATCTTTCAACAATTTTTAGCAAGCGGTACTCACATCGTTGCCAAGATTGTCGTGCGCGATATTGAACCACTGACGCTCACGTTGTTTCGTTCGGTGTTGGCGGCGTCGGGTTTGCTTATCTATGTGTGGATACAAGGAAGTCGGCTGAAGTTTGAACAACAGGATAAAAAGAAGATCATGTGGCTTAGTTTTCTTGCTATTCCTCTTAATCAATTTCTGTTTCTTGCAGGGATGAACTATTCTACTCCGGCAAATGCGGCTCTACTGTATGGTACAACTCCTGCCGTTGTCCTTGTCTTGTCTCATTATTTGGGGAAAGAGAAAATAACGTTTCGAAAGGGGATAGGCGTTTTTGTTGCTTTGACCGGAATCGTCATCATAGTGTTTGAACGGGGAATTGATTTCCGTTCAGAGTACACGTTTGGAAATATTCTTTTTGTCCTTGCGGTGTTGGCATGGGGATTATATACTGTGCAGGGTCGGACGATGACGTTGAAATATGGTGCGTTCTCAACAAGCACCGCAACGATGATACTCGGCGGTGTGTTCTTTCTCCCGGTAGGAATGATTGGAGCGGTACAGTTTGATTACTCAAGTCTGACCGTTGCACACGTTGGCGGGCTTCTCTATTTGGCTATAGCAACTTCGATATTTTCCTATTATCTCTGGTACTATGCGCTCGAACGAATCGAGGCGAGCAAGGCGGCAATTTTTACCAACATGCAACCCGTACTCACGACGTTGCTGGCAGTGACGTTGTTGGGACAGGAATTAACACCGGCATTTTTTGTCGGTGGGTTTCTTGCACTTGTAGGAGTTGTGTTGACGCAGTTTGGGTAGGCTTGGATAGTCGGGAAGATTTGGCTATATTTGCATCGCCTTGCAAGCAAAATACTTGCAAGGTTTTCTTTTGGAGAGCTGGCAGAACGGCTATTGCACCGGTCTTGAAAACCGGCGCCCTCACGGGCTTTGGGGTTCGAATCCCTAGCTCTCCGCAAGTTTAAGGTAACACTCGGGGCAATATTCATTTCATATCTTTTGTAAAACGGTTTTTGTTCGCAGTCAGAAAAACCGTAAATTCTTCCCGTTTTTTATCATCATAATCATTGTAATTTTTTCTTGAAGGAATCCTCATTGGGTAAGCACTCCAAAAATATTGTCCCCTCGTTGGCGCAACGGTTGCATGTACTTGCACATAATCTCTGGTGGGTATGGCATCCGGCGGCGCAAACACTTTTCAAAGAACTCTCGCCTCTGACATGGAAAATCTCGAATCATAATCCGGTCTATTTACTCTCTCAAATCTCCGGGCAGGAGTTGTACGCGCGTTTGGGTGATGAGGAATTTCAGCCGAAAGTACTTGACGTGTTGGATACATTCGATGCTTATATGAAGAAGAAGCCGCAATTGTTCGGCGAGCCAAACTCGAAGCGGAATGTCGGGTTGGTTGCTTATTTTTGCGCGGAATTTGGCTTGCATGAATGTCTGCCGTTGTATTCGGGCGGACTTGGTGTGCTTGCAGGCGACCATACAAAATCGGCAAGCGATTTGGGTTTACCGTTTGTCGGTGTGGGATTGTTTTACCGTCAAGGGTATTTCAAACAGCATGTGGATGATGCAGGGAAGCAACATGAGGAGTATCCTTCTGTTGACCCACAGGTTGTGCCGGTTGAGCCGGCGATTGATGCCGATGGGAATCAGGTGAAAATATTGGTCGAGATTGGGGACCAGAATGTGTACGCTCAGGGCTGGCAAGTAAATGTCGGACGATGTAAAATATATTTGCTCGATACTGATGTCGAGGAGAATGACAGGGAGATTCGGGGATTGACGGCGATGGCATACGGCGGAGATACGGCGACACGGATTCGTCAGGAAATGGTGTTGGGAATCGGCGGCGTGCGCTTGCTTCGTGCAATGAAGATTGAGCCGAAAGTATATCACATGAACGAAGGACACGCGGCATTTCTTACGTTGGAGATGATGCGGGAACAAATTCAATCAGGACAATCGAGAGAGAAAGCGGAAGCGCGTGTGCGTGAGAAATGTATTTTTACAACGCATACTCCGGTGCCGGCAGGACATGACCGATTCTCGCGCGATGTGTTTGAGATTTCGATGCGTTCCATGGCTCACTCATTGAACATGAACATGGAAGAACTCTGGAGTTATGGACAAAATCCTGAACCGGAAGGTCATCACTCGTTCACGATGACGGTGCTTGCGCTGAAACTTTCTCGCGCCGCGAACGGAGTCAGCAAAAAGCATGGAGAAGTGAGCAGGATAATGTGGAAGAATTTATACCCGGGATTGGAGTTGGATGATGTGCCGATTGGTCACGTGACGAACGGCGTTCACTTGCCGAGTTGGTCGGTGGATATTTCGTGGAAGTTCTGGCAGAGACACGATTCGCATCAGTGGCAGGAGCGATTGATGGATGGAGAGTTCTGGAACAATTTGTCTGACCCGAAAGTTGTGAGCGATGAAGATTTGTGGTCGTTGCGATACCAGTTGCGGCGACAGTTGGTGGAGTTTATGAGAAACAAAGCGCGCAATCAACGGATTCACGGCGGCGTGTTTGGTGAAGAAGCGTTTCAAAAATTGTTGAATCCCGATGCGTTGACGATTGGATTTGCCCGGCGGTTTGCATCGTACAAACGTGCGGCGTTGTTGTTTTCTGATGTGGAGCGCGCAGAGAAAATATTTAATACAGCAGGACGACCGGTGCAAATAATTTTTGCAGGCAAAGCGCATCCGAAGGATGAAAACGGAAAAGCATATTTGAATCAGGTCGTGCAGGTGACGAATCTTCCGCAGTTCTGGGGGAAAGTGATATTCATTGAAAATTATGATATGAACATTGCGCGTCATCTTGTTTCCGGTTGCGATGTCTGGTTGAATAACCCTCGCCGTCCGATGGAAGCAAGCGGAACAAGCGGAGAAAAAATTGCCATCAACGGCGGACTTCACGCAAGCGTGCTTGACGGTTGGTGGTCTGAAGCCTACAACGGAGAAAACGGTTGGGCAATCGGTGGGACGGAAGAAGGATTGCGCCCTGAAGATGAAGACCGACTCGATGCAGAAGCGATGTATCATGTCTTGTTGAATGAAATCATTCCGTTGTTTTATGACAGGGATGAGAAAGCCATTCCCCGCGGATGGATTTCGAAAATCCGTAACTCCATCAAAACTATTATTCCGATGTATAACACGCATCGGATGGTGATGGAGTATGCGGAGAAGTATTACTTTCCGAAATAAATTTACTGAGAAAGCCTTGCGAAGGTTTTTCCAATAGGTGATTACTGCATTTGTACACAACTTGGAATTTGACGGGAGAACCTTCGCAAGGTTACCATCTCTTAATATTTGAAGAATCAATCTGGAATTCGTACTATTACAGCCAATGAATTCCAGAGTGAAAATAATACTTATCTCTGCGCTTGTTGTTTTATCCTTTCAAACAGGAACGGCACAGGTTTATCCATTCCGCCAGTACACGATTAAAGACGGTCTGATTGATAATTCCGTATTAACACTCTGTCAGGATTCAAAAGGATTTTTGTGGATTGGGACATCGGAAGGTATCAGTATTTTCGATGGCGTTTCATTTACCAATTATGCCTTCGGCGATGGCTTACCTGCTGTACTTGTTCGTGTTATTTTTGAAAGCAAATCAACCGCGGGAGTAATGTGGATTGGAACGGGGAGCGGAATCTGCGAGTACGAACAAGGAACATTCACTCCCTACAGACTTGGCAAAACAGGAGATGAAAACCGAGTGTACAGTATGATTGAAGACCGTTTAGGAATTCTTTGGTGTGGTACCGATAATGGCGTGTACACATTTCAGGCAGGCAAGGCAACCGAATTCAAGAAAAAGGAAATTTACGGTTGGGTGTACCGGGTTGCGGAAGATAAAGAAGGAAATATCTGGATGGGAGGAGAAAATGGATTATGGTGTTACAACAGAACGGAAGATTCACTTCACACCATTGAAAAAATAACAGCATATCCGAAACGAGTCACAGCAATCTATCCTGATAGCAAAGGAACGATTTGGGTTGCGCGGGGAGACAGCCAGTTACAGAAATTTCATGGAGAGAAAAAACTCAAGGAGATGAAGCATGGATTCGGTCTTATCAGAAATATCCGTGAAGATGGTCGGGGGAAAATGTATTGTGCTTCAACGAACGGTCTTCTTTCATTTCGCCCCGATGATCCAGCAGTAGTATTCGAACGTATTTCAACAGAGAATGGTTTACATGATTTCGACATCACACGAATCCTGTTTGATAGAGAAGATAATTTATGGATAGCGGGAAATGGAAAAGGACTTGCAAAATTAGAGCAAAGGAATCTCTCATCATTAGCGCTCGATGAAATGCACATCAAGTTTGAAGCCGCGAATATTCTTGTGGATACTGCCGGGCATTACTGGATTTCGTCGCTCTCAGGAGTTTGGGAAGTTTGGTTTACTTCATCAAATAAATCTGAAAAGTATTTTCATTCCTTAGGAAAGATATTGCCACGCGAGGCAATTATTCCGCGGGGAATTGATGAGGAGGATAATCTTTGGTGTTCATCAACAACCGGGGAAATACTTTCTTACACCATTCAAAGGAACAGAGGAAATCATTCGACTCTACTTCAAAAGAAAAAGTTTTCGACGTTATTACATTCAACGCAATTGACGCATTGGGCGCGGGGTCTTATTCTCGATTCAAAGGGTAGATTGTGGTTTGGCGTAATAGATTCCGGTGTGTATTGTGTCTCAGTTACGAACTCACCGAGGATTCTTAGAAAGTTTACAAAAGAAGATGGATTACAAACCATCTGGTCAAGATGTATCTTCGAGGACCGGGATGGCAATCTTTGGTTGGCGAATACTTCAAACGGAGTATCGGTTCTTCATTGGGATGAGAATGAAACAACCGTTAAAAATTATACAGCGGCAGATGGTTTACCGGATGAAGAAATAAAGGGAATAACTCAGGATACGCAAGGCAGAATGTGGTTTGCATATCGGTATTCAGGAGTAGCAGTGTTGGAACAGGGGAGTGTAACTCGAATTACAAAGCAAGAAGGATTGTTGACCAATGCTGTCTGGTCGGTAGTAACAGATGAGCAAGGAAAAATATTGATATGTATGCAATCGGGAGTGCAAACTATTGAGACCCAAAACTTTAAGGCAAGTCATCCCATCACTATCCTTGATGGAAATAGAGTTTATACTGCCGTAACAGGTTCGAATGGACTCTATGTTATGATGACGCCATACGGCATTTCATGGTTTGATGTGGGACAAACGACGGACAATGTTCCTCCTCCGTTCATTCATCTCAGTCGTTTTCAAGTCAATAATATTGATATGGATTTTACGCAGGACCAGGAACTACCGTATGACCGGAATAATGTACGGTTCGATTTTACCGGAATAAGTTTCAAAAGCGAAAACAGAATAAAATATCAATATCAACTTCTGCCGGAAGATAACCATTGGCTTGTACCAACATCTGAACGTTCTGTCACGTATCGTTCACTGAAACCGGGAACATACACATTTCAAGTGAAAGCAATTTCTGCAGATGGTGTAGAGAGCAATCGGGCAGGGATTGTGTCGTTCACCATCCTTCAACCGTTTTGGATGACATGGTGGTTTCTCAGTTTGTCCGTTATTATTCTTGTTGGAACAGTGTATGCAATCGTACGCTACCGGATTCAACGAGCAGTAGAAATTGAGCGACTTCGTACGCGGCTTGCGGCTGACCTTCATGATGAGATTGCAACCAACCTGAGCAGTATCGCGATGTACAGCAAAATTGTTCAGGATGATAGTTACAACGACCCGGAGAGAAAACAATTGTTAGAACGCGTTTCAATTCTTTCAAATCAATCTGTGGATGCAATTCGCGAAATCATTTGGGCGATAGACCCGCGCACTGAAACTCTGCACGATTTGCTGATTCGTGTTCAGGATTTTTTAAACGGGGCTTGTCATGCAAAAGCAATACAGCCGCATATCGTCATTCCATCGAAAGAGAACTTACCATCGTTTAACTTACGCCCGGAACAACGAAAAAATCTCTGGCTTTTACTCAAAGAAGCAATCAATAACTCTATGAAACATTCCGAATGTACGAACATTCAGTTTCGATGCTCGTATGTCAATAGAACGCTTTCCATCGAAATCGAAGACAACGGAAAAGGGTTTGACCAGTCAGAAAAATCCACAGGAAAAGGGTTGGAAACGATGAAAATGAGGTGCAGAACGCTGGATTGTTCGTTCGAGATTCTCTCCAAGCCAAATCATGGAACCAAGATTCTTCTTGCCGTAAAGTTGTAAAATAGCATATTCTGCCTATTGACTCGGTAATTCGATTTCACGATATTGTAGTCGTTTTATTCGTTAGTAGTACTGAAATCAAATCATGTCAATAAAAGTAGCCATCGTTGAAGACAATCCTGATTACAGGATTGGAACAGCGTTGGTTGTAAAACATTCTTCGTTATGTTCATTAGTCGGCTCGTACGAACGTGCTGAAGATTTGTTGTATGAGTTTGATTCCGTGAAGCCGGAAGTTGTTCTCATGGATATTGGTCTTCCAGGATTAAACGGTGTGGAGGCTTCGCGTCAACTGAAGAATAAATATCCCGACGTTCAAATTATTATTCTCTCTGTTTTTGAAGATGATGAAAATGTTTTTCAGGCAATCTGTGCGGGTGCGTGTGGTTATCTTAATAAACCTGTCATGCCCGAACGCTTAGTAGTTGCTGTGCAGGATGCGCATGAAGGAGGAACGCCGATGTCGCCGAGGATTGCACGGAAAGTGTTGGAGATGTTTAAACACTTCGCACCGGCTCAAAAAAACAATTACGATTTAACAGAGCGGGAGAAAGAAGTTTTGAAACAGTTAGTCAATGGTGATGACTACAAAATGATTGCAGAAAAACTTTTCCTGAGTCTTCATACCGTTCGCGCGCATATTCGAAGTATCTACGAGAAACTTCATGTTCATTCAAAATCGCAGGCGGTATCGAAGGCGTTGAAGGAACAGGTATTGAGTTGATTCACTTGGAATTATATCGTTTTTTAAATTAATTATCATAAGTTCTTTTTCTAATCTTCATTAAGTTCTCACTAAATCAAAACCATAGGGTGAAATATGAGTAATGTTTCCGCAAGTCAACATCTCCTAATCAATTCCAGTAAGAAAAGCATGAGCCTGTTTGTGCTTTCTCTTTTTCTTTTCTTCATATCAACACAAGCGGCATTCGCCACAGCGAACTACGTTTACCACGAACGGACAACAAACAATCCCGGTTGTGGCGGACTGTACGTTAGTAATCTAAC
Organism: Ignavibacteriota bacterium; assembly: GCA_016212665.1. Taxonomy (NCBI): domain Bacteria; kingdom Pseudomonadati; phylum Ignavibacteriota; species Ignavibacteriota bacterium. The sequence continues at coordinate 21,734 of JACREZ010000004.1, read as the reverse complement.
GCCCGGTTCTGCCGATGCTGTTACACTTCGCTTCAAAGTAGAGTATCAATACTACACAGATAATGCGAGAATATATTATACCACCGATGGTTCAAATCCCTCGGGCGCGTTCGGAACCGCAAGCGGAACAACACAGGTAGTCAATGCAAGTTGGGTATGTCTTTTCAATGCGGGACAAAATGTAGATGTGTGGGAAGCGACCATTCCTGCGCAACAAGGGGGTAAGACAATAAAATATATTATCAGCGCGTGGCACTCCGGTGGTGGCTCGGAAATATTTGCCAACAGCGGAGAATTTATTAACCCGAAAACTACTTCCGCGCAAGCGACACAATTTTCTTATACCGTAACTTGCCCGACAATTTCATTCAATCAAACTACGCTATCCAACGGAACCGTCGGAACGTTGTATAACCATTTCTTCACGGTAAGCGGCGGGACACCAAGTCACACGTTTGTTGTCGCAAGCGGTTCGCTTCCTGCGGGATTAACACTCATGCCGGGTGGTTCGCTTGATGGAACACCGACAACTGCCGGGACATACAATTTCACCGTGACGGCTACTGATGCAAATGGATGCACGGGAAATAAGGCATATTCCATTGTAGTCAATGAACCACCTCTTGCCGTCAAGAGCATTACTCCTTCGAAGAATGCATTTAACATCAGTAAATCAACAAACATTACCGTTGTGTTTAATAAAGCGATGAACACAAGCACGCTCATTGCAAGCAACATTGTTATTGGCGGTCCGCTTTCCGGAAGACATTTCGGCACAATTACATTATTAGGCGATACAGGTTTTGTATTTAATCCAGATGAGGATTTTGAAGATGCTGAACACATTGCAATTTCTCTCACCGGCAATATCCGTTCAGGAACTGGTGAATATCTGACCAACGGATATCAATCTTTGTTCACAGTTCAGGCACAAACAGGTACGGGCGGATTTGTTCTCAATAATTTATATCCGATGAACACCGGAATGCAGGGGATTACTTCCGGTGATTGGGATAATGACGGAGACGTTGACCTTGCGGCTCCGGTTAACAGTTCCGACCACAGATTATATATAATGTACAATGACGGAACCGGTCATTTTTTCAAACAAGAAACGTTGTATGTTGCTTCATCTCTTTGGAGAGCACGAAGCGGCGACGTGGATAATGACGGTGACCTTGATATTGTCGGAGATTGTAATACGTACTACGGCTCTGCGGGAGAATCGTTTATTTATACTTTTGTAAATGATGGAGCAGGTAATTTTTCTGTTGCACCGTATACTGTCTCTGATGTAGCGGGACCCCTCCAATTTGAATTGGGTGATCTTGATGGGGATGGCGATCTTGACATGTTGGTACCAAGTGGTAACACCAATACAGTCTACGTAGTAAAAAATAATGGTAGTGGGATTTTTTCGAAGTATTCACACATTGGTCTCATAGGTTTTGGCATAGTCGGCGATGCTGTTTCACTGTACGATTTTGATGCTGATGGAGACTTAGATGGTGTGGTTGGAAATAGTAATCAAGCATTTGTACGGTTTTTATATAACGATGGTCAAGGAAATTTTTCTCAGGATACGTTAACGCTTCCGGGGTTACATAATTTCCCGACGCTTGTGAACGCAGGAGATTTTAATGGTGATGGAATCGGCGAAGTGTTAGTCGGTGGATTTTTCGCGGGATACAATGCAATTCTTAATAATGATGGTAACGGGAATTTTACATTCGGATATGATTTAAGTTCCGGTGGAAATAAGGCAATCATAACAGACGTTGAAGGCGATGGCGATCTTGATATAGTGCCAACTTTTGGAAACTATGAAGTCCGTGTTTACAAGAATGATGGTTCTGGCAGTTTTCCCAATACTGCATTGTACGGACACGGTGGCGCTGACCCATTTGGTTTTACTTACGGCGATTTTGACGGTGATGGAGACCCGGATTTCGCAACGGGAAATTACAGTTCAAGCAACGTCTCGGTTGTGTTTAATGATTATGGTTGTCCTTCGATAGCTCTTGACCCGCCGTTATCAGTTCCGAATAGTTCGGAGAATGCTTCATACAGCCAAACATTTACTGTTACCGGAAGCGTGGAGTCATTCAACTTTATTATTTCAAGCGGAACGTTACCACCGGGATTATCTCTCTCGTCCGGTGGAGTTCTTTCGGGAACAACGACGACGCTCGGAACTTATACATTCACAGTAACCGCAGTTCGCGGGAACGGTTGCAGTGCATCAAAAACATATACCATCGTTGTTGGTGAGCCGCCGATTGCGGTGGAAAGTACAACGCCATCGAAGAATGCGTTGAATGTGAGCGTTACCTCAAATGTGAATATCGAATTCAATAAAGCAATCAATACAGGGACGATAACTTCGAACACATTTGTCGTTGAAGGTTCATACTCAGGCAGGTATAACGGGTCATTCTCTTTCAGCGGTGATACTCTCGTTTCATTTGACCCTGTTATCGAGTTTAGAAAAGGAGAACAAATACATGTTCGTCTTGCTAAAAATATTAAATCCGCAAGCGGTGATTCATTATTGGCTGGCTATCGGTTCTCGTTCACCGTTCAGGCGATTGGCGGAACAGGTTCATTCACGCACACACAAAATATCACAACAGGTACAAGTTCTGTCGGCGGCACATCGGCCGACTTAGATAACGATGGCGATATCGACCTCATTGCAGGAACATCGGGCATTGATTCTTTCACCGTTATGTTAAACAATGGCTCCGGTGGATTTACATCCTACAGACTCAAAGGCGAACTAGGCCAAGAACGACACACTATCGTTGGAGATTTTGATGGTGATGGCGACCTTGATTTCATCGCGGCAATGTCGCAATCGTATAACTATAATCAACTTGTTACTTTTTATAATGATGGTACGGGAAATTTTCCGACGAGAACTCCTTCACAGACTACTAACATTTCTTACACGAATCTCACAGCAGGTGATTTTGATGGTGATATGGATCTTGATTTGGCAGTTTATGCTTCGACCTATACACAACCGAGAGTATGCTTCTTAAAAAATAACGGCTCCGGAATCTTTACTGAAATACTTGCTATTACCATGTGGTGGGGTAGTTATGACAACCCGGGTAATATTGCCAATTTCGATTATGACGCTGATGGTGATTTAGATGTTCTTTGCGGCAATGGATACGGTGATTACCTTGGAGTTTTTATTAATGACGGCACAGGGAATTTTTCATCATTCCCGATGTATCGCGGGAATGCGCCTAAGTCTATCTATAATGCGGATTTCGATAACGATGGAGATATTGACCTTGGAGTTCTTCATACTCCATACTTCCGTTGGTTAGAAATACTCAAGAATAATGGTTATGGAGTTTATACTCGCACCGATTCAATTACCGGCTCGGCAACATTTAGTGTTGGCGGAATGGCAGATGTTGATGGTGACGGTGATATAGATTTTACTGCAATTGATGAGAATAATCGGTTTGAAGTATTGAAGAATAATGGAACAGGTACGTTTACTCAAACGCAATCGTTCTTGTACGGCGGATTAGATGCCTCAATCGCTGGGGAACTTCCTGTCGGAGATTTCGACGGTGATGGAGATATGGATGCGGCGACAATGAATTATAGTAGTCCGAACGTTTCCATCTTGCTGAATAATTTCAGTTGCCCGACGATTACAGTGAATCCATCTTCGTTGCCGAATGGAACAACGAGCACTTCGTACAATCAAACAATATCTGCTTCCGGAGGAACGCCGGCTTATTCATTTGCAGTCACAAGCGGTTCGCTTCCGGCGGGACTGAGTCTCTCAAGTGCAGGAGGTCTCACAGGAACTCCTACTTCAACCGGGACTTCATATTTTACAATTACTGCAACGGATTTGAACGGATGTACAGGCGCGAGAAGTTGTACGTTAATCGTTCAGGCCCCTGTATTTGGTTCCATCTCCGGCATGAAGTGGCATGATGTAGATGCTGACGGTATAAAAGATGAAAACGAACCGGGAATATCCGACTGGACGGTTTTCATAGATTCAAATAATAATGGTCTGCTTGATGGCGGTGAAGTTTCTGCGGTAACTGATTCAGCAGGAAATTATTCGTTTGGCAGTCTTAGCGCGGGAACATATCGCATTCGCGAAGTCATGCAAGCAGAATGGACGCGTACCTCTGTTCTGGCTGAATCAACAATTGTTGCTTCCGGTCAAGCGATTAACGATGTGAATTTTGGAAACTATAAATACGGAACAATCGGAGGAAGAAAATGGAACGACCTCAATAACAATTCTGACCGAGAAGAAAGCGAACCATTGATTCCCGGCTGGCAAATGGTGATGTGGGATGTCAATAATCCCACTATCAAAGATACGGTAACAACGGATAGCACGGGATGGTATTGGTTTACGAGTTTGATGCCGGGGATTTATCACATTATCGAAGTTCAGCAATCCCCATGGGTTCAAACATTTCCGCACACATATGAACAGCAAGGATACCATTTAGTAGGCGTTACATCGGGAACCTATTCAATCGGTAATGATTTTGGTAATCATTACAATCCACCGGTGGGTTCAATCTCCGGCATGAAGTGGAATGATGTTGATGGCGACGGAGTGAAGGATGAAGGAGAACCGCCGTTACAAGGTTGGGTCATAGTACTTAATGGTGACGCAGTGTTTGATACAACAGATGCAGATGGAAATTATTCGTTTGAAAATTTATCTGAAGGAACGTTCACTGTTACCGAACAACAGCAGGTCGGATGGACGCAAACCTCTCCTCCGAACGGAAATTATGAAGTTGCATTAAACGCCGGAGAAAATGCAACCGGAAAAGATTTTGGAAATTTCCGGTTCGGAGAAATTCGAGGAAGGAAATGGAACGACCTGAATAATAACTCAGACCGAGAAGAAAATGAGCCATTGATTTCCGGCTGGAAGATTGTACTGTATGAAGTGAATCAACCAACAATCAAAGATACTGTTTTAACAGATAGTACAGGTTGGTACACGTTCAAGAATTTACTTCCGGGAACGTATCATATTATTGAAGTTCAACAATCTCAATGGGTACAAACATTTCCACACACCTACGAACAACAAGGGTATCATTTAGTCGGAGTTACATCGGGAACCTATTCCGAAGGAAATGATTTTGGCAATCATCAAATCGGTTCAATTTCCGGAATGAAATTCAATGACGTGAACAGTAACGGAACGAAGGATGAAGGGGAAAATGGTTTGCAGGGTTGGACGATTCAACTCTATACTTCAATCGCTTCCGGTGCGGTCCCGATTCTCACGTCAACAGATGCGAACGGCAATTATTCGTTTGATAGTTTAAGCGCGGGAGATTATTTGTTGAGTGAACAACAGCAAGCCGGTTGGAATCAGACATTCCCGCCGGGTGGTTCGTATTCAGTTACACTCAATGCCGGAGAAAATCTGACAGGAAAAGATTTCGGAAATCATTTCGTCGTGTTGGGTTCAATCAGCGGGATGAAATTCAATGATATGAATGGTAACGGTTCGAAGGATGATGGCGAATCTGGATTGCAAGGTTGGTCAATGAACTTGCAGTTGAATATCGCCTCGCCGCCTCCGCCGATTGTTACAACGACAGACGCAAACGGAAATTATACATTTTCAAATCTTCATGCAGGAAATTATACAGTTAGTGAAACACAACAATCGGGTTGGACACAAACATTCCCGGTCGGCGGTTCTTACACATTCAATCTCGCTTCGGAACAACATGTTACCGGAAAAGATTTTGGGAACGCGCATTTCAGTTTCATCAGCGGGAAGAAGTTCAATGATTACGACGGAGACGGTATGAAAGATGCAGGAGAACCCGGACAGCAAGGGTGGATTATTCAGGCGACGAAAGATGCGGCAACAAAACTTGATACGACTGATGCGAACGGAAATTATTTATTCCGGTTTACTGAACAGGAAACAGGCACGTGGACAGTGAGTGAAGTAAATCAAAACGGCTGGATTCAAACAATGCCTGCAAGTGGTACATATTCGGTGAATGTTACAGCGGGTTCCAATGCTGTCAATCAGGATTTTGGCAATTTCAAATCACCAACAATTTCCGGATTGAAATGGCGCGATGATAACGGGAATGGCGTGAAAGATGGAAGCGAGGGTGTGCTTGCTAATTGGATCATTAAAGCGATGAAAGACGCGTCAGCGAAATTTGATACAACGGACGCGAATGGTTTGTACTCGTTCTCGTTCGGTCAAACCGAAACGGGAACGTGGACGGTAAGCGAAGTTCAACAATCAAGTTGGACACAAACATTCCCGTTGACGGGAACGCACACCATATCCGTTCGTTCCGCATTGGATACGACGAATATTAATTTCGGCAATGCTCAATACGGTTCCATTTCGGGAAAGAAGTATGAAGATGTTGCCGGTGATAGTGTCACTTCAGGCGACCCGACATTGAACGGCTGGGTAATTCAACTCTATAATGGTGAAGCATTACTCGCGTCAGATACAACATCGGGAAGTGGAGATTATCAGTTCAATAGTGTTGCGCCCGGAACATATACAGTTCAGGAAGTTTTGCAATCCGGCTGGATTCAGACTTATCCTACAACAGCATCACATTCTGTGACTGTCACATCCGGTTCGAATGTGTCAGGAAAAGATTTTGCCAACTTCAAACTCGGTTCCATCAGTGGAACGAAGTATCAGGATACCGATGGCGATTCGACAATTGACGCAGGTGAACCAACACTTCCAAACCGGCTCATTCAACTTTGGAAAGGTCAGAATCTTGTCGTAGAGGATTCGTCCGATGCAAACGGAAATTACAGTTTCGTTGGATTATCTGCCGGTACGTACGATGTAAGCGAAGTTCAACCTTCGGCAGATTGGTATCGAACCATTCCTTCGACAGTAACTTATACGTTGAGTATAACAAGCGGAAGTGTTTATACCGGAAAAGATTTTGCCAATGTTCAGTTTGGTACTGTTAGCGGATATAAGTTCCGTGACTATGACAGCACAGGAACGTTTAACGAGGTCTGCGAAGAATATCTTGCCGGACAGAAAATAGTACTTGTCGGCTCACATACCGCACCGGAAACAACCGTGACTGATGCAAACGGCAACTTCACGTTCGACCCTGTACCGGCAGATGTTTACACACTGAAGGAAGCCGGAGATGCGCTCTGGAGACAAACGAAACCGGCAAACGGTACTCCGTATTCTTTCCAATTGTTAAGCAATGTGGATACAAGCGGATTTGTCTTTGGCAATTTCTTTATCCTTGATACAGGAAAGTTCCGTACGTTTACAATTAATGAGTATAACAAAGCCGCGGGCGCGAAACAGAAGAGCGGCTTCGCGAAAAAACCGACCGGCGGAAATGTTCGCGATTCAGTTCATGTGAAACGAGGATTTGATTCGCCGACAGGGTACATGCTCGTTGGTGTTCCCCAATCGAACCCTGATAGTCAGTTAGTGTATGGTTGGTATTATTACAAACTTGATGCAACACATCCGTATAAACCGAGCGCCGCGAAGTCGTGGTTATATAATCCTTCCGCTGTTCGCATCGTGACGTATCCGCGGCTTCCCGGCAAACCGAAATTACCAAAGAAGCCCACGGATTACATTACCGCGTATGGTGAAAACGTAGCCGAGTCAGAAATCGGGAACGCGTTGAATTATGGTCAGGCACATTTCATTTCGTTCAAGACAAATATCGCGGCAAGCGATTTGGGAATTACACCTCCCGGGTACGGTGAACTGGTATATGGTTGTGTGAAGAATGCGGATTTCAGTGACAGCGTTCTTGTCGGAAAAACATTACGCGAGATTTCTCACTTCTATGATACTGTCCTGACGTTAGGAAGATTGATACGCAACACCGGCGATACAGTCTATCGCTATCCGAAATTCTATTTGCGTTTGCTTGATAGTGTTGTTGTCCGGTTGAACAATGAATTCACTTCGACGAAGGTTGACACGTATTCTACAAAACCGTTGGCAGTGCGCGGAGCGAAATCGCTGTACAAGGCGTCATATCTTCACAGTGTTCCGGAAGTTGCCGTGCGCTTGCAACGATATGACGAACAATTCGGTGAATCCGAGGTACAACCTGTTGCGTATCGGTTGGAACAGAATTACCCGAATCCGTTCAACCCGGTAACAGTTATTGGTTATCAGTTATCGGTTAATAGTACAGTCAACTTGAAAATTTATAACTTGCTCGGTCAGGAAGTAGCAACACTCCTCAATAATGAAATCCATGATGAAGGGTACCATGAAATTGAGTTTGACGCAACAATGTTCCCCTCCGGAGTGTATTTCTATCGGATTGAAGCGAAGGGAAAAGACGTGGGCGGATTACATCGGGGATTCTCAGATGTGGGAAAGATGCTCTTAATTAAATAAAACACTACGACTTATTTATCTGAATACGGGCGACTTCTAATTAGAAGTCGCCTATTTTTATTTTATCAAAATAATTATAAAAATACCCTATTTGTGGTATTGACTATGTCGTAAATAATGCTTATTATCCAAACGTTCAAGGTAGAGAAATTGAGTTCTTTCTTTGCCAACAACATTGTAAAAATAGAAAATACTTTGTCCTTTTTACAATGGTTCAGAAGTTTTAGTTTCAAAATCACCATATTATTCAATGTTCTTTAATGAGGGTCTCATGAAAAAGTTCTTTCAATTTATACTTTGTTGTTTGATGGTTGTCGTGTTGTTTACAACCACAACGTCAGCGCAACAAAACGATCAAATCCTAGGGAAGGGAAGGGAGTTGCTGAATGGTTATACGCAAAAACCACAGCCTCCCGCACAGCCGGATAAAACTCCCGACCAATTATGGCAAGAGTTCTATCAAGCGAAAGCAGTATCTGCTCAACAAAAGGCAGATGAATTTAACGCGCGGTTCAAATCGAAACCTCAATCTCAACAGCAACCGCAACAACCTTCATTAGAAGAAGCGCGAAGTAAATTTGCTGTCAAATTAGATGAAGCAAAAGAGTTAGAGTTAAGAAAATCTGTTGGTCAATCTAAAACCACATCCCTTGTTGGAGCAACGGTTAGTGGAACTGTCTACAATGACCTTAACAGTAACGGTGTAAAAGATGCAGGTGAATCTGGTTTACAAGGATGGACTATTAATGCATATCCTTATTATTCGGGTGGTAGCTATTCTGCTATATCCGATGTTGACGGAAATTACACGCTTACGTTCTCACCATTCTATTATGGATATGACTATGTTTACGTAGTTGAAACCACTCAATCCGGTTGGTTAGTATCGAATCCGAGCGGAGGTTATTATAATTATCCTCTTTTTTATGATAACAATAATTATCCCGGATATAATTTCGGAAATTACCAGCTACAACCCAGCACATTTTCCGGTGTTAAATTTCATGACTTAGATGGTGATGGCGTAAAAGATGCCGGTGAGCCAGGTCTGCCAGGGTGGGTTATTCATGTCAACAACACCTACTTTGATACAACAGATGCGAATGGTGATTATTCAATCAGCGCGCCCGTTATTGGTAGTGTCACACTCGGTGAGCAACTTCAGGCTGGCTGGGAACAATCTCTCCCCGGAAATAACTTTACCATCAATGTCACTAATGGAAGTACACACTCAAACCGCAATTTCGGTAACTGGCAGCCGCCGCTTCGTGTCAACACGATGCCGAGTTATGGCGTCAATGGCGCGTATGGAAACGGTCTTGCAAATCAGGCATTAACTATTTGGGGAAATGTTGATGGAGGAACGCCACCGTACCAATATTGGCTTGATTACGGCGATGGTAACATAGATTCAGGAACAGTATCCAATCCGCATTTTATTGGCGCGCCGCACACATACACAACTGCAGGAACGCGTACAATGACACTGACTGTGAAGGATGCAGTGAACGCAGTGGATGTTGACCAATCAACGATTCGTATTTATGCCGCTTCAACGCCTCAGATTGAAACGAACATGGCAATTGAACACGGGTTACTCTATTTATATCTCAATCAACAACCAAATGGTTCATGGACCGGAGATTCTTACAGTTACATCGGTTCAACCGGATTGCCCTTACTATCATTTGAAGAAAACGGACATTTACCGACAAACGATTTTAACACGGATATTTATGCAGAATTTGTCCGCATGGGATTAAATTATATGCTTAATCTCTCTTCTACAATGTCAATCTCTGCCCAGACCGCAGGGAATCCTGATTCTGATGGAGATGGACTCGGTGCATACTTAAATTATGACAACTATGCAAACGGTGTCGGCTTACTCGCACTTGTTGCCGCTCATCGAACTGCCGCAAGCGCACAGGCGGATATTATTCGAAACGGTCCTCATGCAGGACAATCTTATTACGCTTTCATGGTTGACGCAATTGACCAACTCGCATATTCACAAAGCGAAAGTGGTAATCAACGGGGCGGTTGGCGCTATAATATTAACACTGCCGATTATGGTAGTAGTGATAACTCTGCGGTGCAATGGAGTGCGCTTGTTTTCGAAGCGGCTCAAAGCACGTGGGGCATGACAATTCCTCAGTTTGTCAAAGATGAATTACTGATTTGGTTACAATATTCACAGAACGCGAACGGTGGGTTTGGTTATACCAGTGGTTCCGAATGGCTCAATATTGCAAAGACGGGTGCTGGAATTGTCTCTCTTGTTTCTATCGGCGCTAATTCCTCAAATGCCGCTGTGGTGAATGCTATCTCGTTTTTAGATAACAATTGGGATGCTGGTACGTATCACGAGAGCCCGGACCATAAAAACGGAAATATGTACGCCATGTATTCTGTTACAAAAGGTATGAGACTCCTTGATAACAGAACAGGTGTAACAAACGTCGGTTCACACAACTGGTACGAGGAATATCGTGATGTCCTTCTTCACCATCCTACCAACGGTCAGCAAGCAAATGGAAGTTGGAATGATTATTACTGGGTGAACGGCGCCACAAATATGGGAACAGCATTTGGTGTTCTTGTCCTCACGCAAGGTGTTGTCGTACCTCCGCCAATTGCAGTTATTGACCCAATAAGTTCGAAACCACCGAACACAGCGTTTCAGGTGAAGGGTTCTAACTCGTATCATTTAGATCCTTCAAAAACAATTATCGAGTATCTCTGGGATTTTGATGCCGCAGATGGAACCGATTTTGAATCTCCGGATGCAGTTGGTTTGAACCCGACAAATCCTGGATACGCATCAAACGGTACGTACACAATTACATTACGTGTCAAAGACAATAGTAGTCCAGCACTATATGACTTGGAAACAGCGACAGTTGTTATCTCTAATGAAGCCAACCATGCACCGGTTGCAGTTGCTATTCCTCCAGGCGGGGCACCGGCATACGCAGGCAGAGTGGGAGAACCAATTCTTCTGGATGGCTCCACATCGTACGACCCCGATGCACCGAACGATTCCGTTGTTGCATACAACTGGGATACAAATGGTGACGGTATGTATGGAGATGCAAACACTGACACTGCAACGGTTGTTTTTGCCAACGAATACAACGGTCAGGTCGGACTTCGTGTGTATGATTCGCATGGAGATTCAAGCAGCAACAACGCGTACATCACAATTGTTGCTTCACGAAAAGATTTGTATGTAGAATCGTTCGCCATTACCGAAAATGCCGTGAATGCCGGAAGTGATATTCATCTCTCCGCTACATTCAAGAATGATGCTACTTCTAACAGCAATGTTAGTAACGCTCTCGTGAGATTCTATTCGGGAAATCCATTTACAACCGGAACTCAGATTGGAAGTGATTCGTATGTCAATCTTCCTATCGGTGCATCATCAACAGTCAATCTGACATATACGATTCCTGCAATTCAGCCAAATGGTTCGATGCAATTTTATGCATACATTGACCCGACGCTGAGCATTGATGAATGGGACGAAGCAAACAACTATGCATCTGATTCAGTTACGATAGGAATTGTTTGTGAACCGGAGACTACGTATTTCTCTGCTTCTGCTTGCAGTTTATATACGTTGCCGTGGGGCGGAACAGTCTCCGAGTCCGGTAATTACACGCATACATATTCCGGCTCAGATGAATGTGACAGCGTTGTTGTTGCCCAGGTGACTATCAATCCGAATGTCAGCACAGAATTTTCTGCTACCGCATGTAATAGTTATGAACTACCTTGGGGTGGTGAGCCGGTAACAACTTCAGGAGATTATTCACACACATATCAGACTGTGAATGGTTGTGATAGTGTAGTGACCGCACACGTGACAATTAACCTCAGTACAAGTTCAGAGTTTTCTGCAACGGCATGTGATACCTATTCACTCCCGTGGGATACGACGGTAACAACCTCCGGCGATTACAGTCATAAGTTTGTCGGCTCAAATGGTTGTGACAGCACAGTGACTGCACACATCACAATCAATTACGGTGCTGCTACTGAATTTTCAGTAAGTACAGAACAAAATCCATACGAATTACCATGGGGTCAAATGGTCACAAGCTCTGGTGATTACAGCCACGCATATGTTGCGGCAAATGGATGTGACAGTGTTGTAACAGCGCATGTTACTATTCTTCAAGGTAGCATCAGCGGTACAAAGTACAATGATAAAAACGGCAACGGTTCACGGGATGAAGGAGATAACGGATTGGCAGGTTGGGTCATCAACTTGACCGGTTCTGCAACTGCTTCTGCTACAACCGATGCAAATGGAAATTATTCTTTTAGCAATCTTACCTCCGGAACATATACAGTTCGTGAAGTTGCACAGAATGGTTGGACACAGACAAGTACAAATCCTGCAGATATTAACTTAACTGCCGGTCAAAATGTATCGGGTGTTAATTTTGGTAATTTCCAGAGTGTCTCACTTCCGGTTTGGAAAATCGGGGATTCAGACGGTGATGGTATACATGATGATAACGAACAAGGACTTTCCGGTTGGACGATTGTTGCAACGAAAGGCGTTTCAACAAAGACAGTTGTAACAAACGCGAACGGAACAGGTTCATTCACTTTCGGTCCTTCTGATGCAGGCACATGGACAATCACCGAGCAAATGCAGAATGGATGGATTCGTTCATTCCCGCAAAGCGGTTCACATTCGGTAACAGTTCAATCCGGTTCGGTAAGCATCGCCGATGCAACATTCATGAATTACCAACCGGCTTCTATTTCCGGTAAGAAATATGAAGACATTGCAGGCGATAGCGTAACGGCATCCGACCCGACTTTAAACGGTTGGGTGATTGAATTGTATAACGGTGAAACATTGGTTGCAAAAGATACAACCTCCGGCGATGGTGATTACATGTTCAGTAATCTCGCGCCCGGAACATATACAGTGAGTGAAGTATTACAGTCGGGATGGATTCAGACTATCCCCGCATCAGGTTCATACGCTGTGACGATTTCTTCCGGCTCGAATGTGAGCGGAAAAGATTTTGCTAACTTCAAACTCGGTTCTATCAGTGGAACGAAGTATCAGGACACCGATGGCGACTCGACCATTGATGCAGGCGAACCAACGCTTCAGGGTTGGCTCATTCAACTTTGGAACGGTAATTCACTCGTTGCGGAAGATTCATCCGATGCAAACGGTGAGTACAGTTTCGGTGGTTTAACAGCCGGAACGTATGATGTAAGTGAAGTTCAACCTTCAGATGATTGGTATCATACGATTCCTTCAACAGATTCATATACGTTGTCTGTGACAAGCGGAAGCGTTTATGCCGGAAAAGATTTTGCCAATGTTCAGTTTGGTACAGTCAGCGGTTACAAATTCCGTGACTACGACAGCACCGGGACGTTTGATGAAGTCTGCGAAGAATATCTTGCAGGACAGAAAATTGTTCTCGTCGGTTCCCATACTGCCCCTGAGACAACCGTGACGGATGAAAATGGAAACTTCTCATTCGACCCGGTACCGGCAGACAACTATACATTGAAAGAAGCAGGTGATTCATACTGGAGACAAACAAAACCGGCAAACGGAAATCCTTATTCATTCCAGTTATTAAGTAATGAAGATGAAAGCGGATATGTGTTCGGGAACTTCTTTATTCTTGATACAACAAAGTTCAGAACATTTACTGTTCGTGAATATAATAAATCAGCCGGTGCAAGACAGAAGAGCGGATTTGCGAAAAAACCGACCGGTGGAAACGTGCGGGATTCCGTCCATATAAATCGCGGGTTCGATTCACCCACAGGGTATATGCTTGCTGGTGTTGAACGTCCGGATAGTTCGCTCATTTATGGATGGTATTATTACAAATTAGATGCTTTACACCCGTACAAAGCAAGCGCGGCAAAGCATTGGTTGTATAATGATCAAAAACTCAAGTATGACAGTAGGAAACAAAAGCAGAAATATCCGACAGATTATATTACTGCGTACGGTGAAAACGTTGCTGAATCAGAAATAGGAAATGCATTGAACTACGGTCAAATTCTATTCCTTACATTCAAAACAAACATCGCGGCGAGCGACCTGGGCATCACAACACCCGGGTATGGCGAACTGGTGTATGCTTGTCCGAAGAATGCAGATTTCAGTGATAGCGTACTCGTCGGAAAGACATTGAGAGAGATTTCTCATTTCTATGACACGGTATTAACGATGGGACGAAAAATAGTCAAACTTAGTGCAAGTGTTTCCGATACAACCTATCGCTACGGGAGATCCTATTTACGGGTTCTCGATAGTGTGATGTTGCGACTGAATAAAGAATTCTCACAAGACCTTTCAAAGAGTCTTTCGACTACGAATGCTGTCGTTGATACAATTTCGACAAAGCCCTTGGCAGTAAAAGGAAGAAAATCATTGTACAAAGCATCGTACTTGCACAGCATACCGGAAGTCGCGTTCTCATTACAACGGTTCGAGCGAAAGTTCGGGCAGAGCGATGTTCAACCGCTTACGTATCGGTTAGAACAAAACTACCCGAATCCGTTCAACCCGATGACGATGATTCAATTCGAACTTGAGGTTCCGTCGAACGTGACGTTGAAGATATTTAATCTTCTCGGTCAGGAAATCGGTTCGTTGTTGAACAATCAGGAACTTGAAGAAGGACTTCAGGAAATCGAATTTGACGCGACAAGTCTCCCCACAGGCGTGTACTTCTATCGTCTCGAAGCGGAAGGACTTGATGCCGATGGTATCAAACATACCTTCAACAGCGTGAAGAAGATGATGTTGGTGCGGTAGTACCAATGGAGTAAAGGAATAATGGAGAATTGGAGTTCTGGAGTATCGAGAAGTTACTCCAAGACTCCAACACTCCACGAATCCAATCAGAGAAAAATTATCCCGTCTTGCAGAAATGCAGGACGGGATTTTTTTTTGTTTACGAGCTTTTTCTTTTTGATATGTGAAGATGAGTTGGTATTTTCAATCCGCTTATGACTGAAAACCAACCGCTCTCTCCTCAAACAACGAATCCAAAAGTCGTTGTCGTTTTTCCTGCCTATCATGCCGAAAAAACACTTGAACAAACTGTCAACGATGTCCCGAAGGGACTTGTTTACGAAATGATTCTCGTGGATGATTGCAGTAATGACAGAACGGTCGAAGTTGCAACACAGTTGGGCATGTTCGTTCATCGTCACGAGCGGAACAAAGGTTACGGCGGTAATCAGAAAACATGTTACACGCTTGCTTTAGAGCGCGACGCCGATATTGTCATCATGCTTCATCCCGATTATCAATACGACCCGAAATTGATCCGGTATTTTGTCAGTTACATCTCGGAAGGATATTTCGATGTGATGTTGGGTTCGAGAATTCGTTCTCGCAAGGAAGCATTGGCTGGAGGGATGCCGAAATATAAATACGTCGCCAACCGTTTGCTTTCGTTGTTTGAAAATATCGTCAGTGGACAGAATCTTTCTGAATGGCATACAGGAATGAGAGCGTACAAACGCGAAGTGCTTGAACAAATTGACTTTATGAGCAACTCCGATGACTTCGTGTTCGATAGTCAGGTGATGTTTCAGATTGTTGCAAAGGGATTTCGCATTGGAGAAATTCCGGTTCCTGTAAGATACTTTCCGGAAAGTTCAAGCATCAATTTTCGGAGAAGTATCCGCTATGGACTTGGAACTGTGTGGACGGCATTAAAATATTTCTTCTCGAAATAAAATCGTGTACGGATTTAACTATGAGCATCGGTGAGTAACGCCCGGCAACTTCCCCGCGAAAAATTTTCAACGGCGCAATGGCTTGCCATCTTCGGCGGACTTTTGTTCTTTTTGCTTCTTCGCTGGCACAGTTTCACAATGCCGTTCGAACGCGATGAAGGAGAATACGCATACTCCGCATGGCTGATGCAACAAAACATTATGCCGTATGAGAATTCGTTTCTCCAAAAACCGCCGATGATAATTTACACGTACATGCTCGGTCAGTTGTTCGATGGTGATTCAATTCTTCCGCCGAGAATTCTCGCGACACTCTCTTTAGTGCTTACGCTACTGCTCACCGGATTGCTCGTTTCCCGTGAATTCAACCGATGGACAGGAATTGTTTCGGTCTGGCTCATGGCTCCGATGCTTACGTTGCCTGTCCTTTCGCCCTTCGCCGCAAATACGGAAGTGTTTATGTTGCTTCCGTTGCTTGGCGTTTTGTTCTGTTATTCCCACAGAACATGGAGTAATGATGGACTGCTTTGGTTCGTCGCCGGAGTTTGCAGTGCGCTTGCAATTTTATTCAAACCGATTTCAATTACAGTTTGTGCGTTTGTTTTTCTTGTCTGGTTCTTTGAATCGCGCAGACGAAACCAACATCAAACTGTTCATGCTCGGTCTGCTCTCTTCGCTATTGGCGGATTTGTCATCTCCTCGCTCGTTTTGTTATCACCGTTTCTTCTGCATGATTCGGGAAAAACATTCTGGGAGTGTGCAGTGGAATATAACTGGTACTTTGCGCAGTTTGCCACTGAAGGATTCGGTCCGGCGATGTTCTTTCTCAAAGAGTTTTTCAATAACTGGTGGATTCTGATTCTGCTCTTGATTTTTTTTCTGATTCGTCGTCCGGCAAAGTGGTGGTTCTCTTCATCGCTCCTGTTGATTTCTTTGCTGACGATTTACAAAAGCGCGGCGGGACATTATTACTTTATCGTGGTCCCGTTTTTGGCAATCATCAGTGCGCTCTCGTTGAATTCATTCTTTGAACAGTTCAAAAAATATTTTTCACAGCATTCTGCTCTGAAAAAAAATATCGTTCTTGCTGTTGTCATCGTGCTGGTAACGCTGCCAATCCTTCCTCAATATTCCAAATCATCCGCAGAGATGATTGAATGGTTCTACGGTACGATGAATCCGTTCAACGAAGCGGGAATCGTTGCAGAAAAGGTGAAGGCGCTTTCCACGCCGGACGATGTTGTGTTTGTTGCCGGTTCCGAACCGGAGATTTATTTTTATGCCAAACGAAAAAGCCCGACACGGTTTGTCATCATGTATCCGCTGATGCTTCAATCTCCGTTTGTGTTGAAGTACCAGCAGGAAACGATACGGGATTTGCAGGAACATCCGCCGGAAGTGATTGTCTTTTCCCGTTCAAAAAACAGTTGGCTGACACAGAAGCAAAGTCCGAAATTCATCTTAGCGTATTTGAATCAATTGCTGAAGAATGAGTATGAAATAAAAGGCGGGTTCGATATTCAATCAAAGCAATGGGAAGATTCTCTGACGACAAATCAATATCAGCAGAGCAGTCTTGTGGTGTACAAGAGAAAAATATCTACTGCCTCCCCGAACAATCAGTGACGTGTTATTCTGAAAGTCGTTGCAACGCAACCTGAGCCGGTTGAAACGACGGCTCAATTCTGACCGCCTCAGAAAAGTGGTACTTCGCTTTTTCAATCTGTCCGGTTTTTACAAGAAGGTTTGCGTAATGATAATGCGCCAGAATGTTATGTGAATCTGCCAATAACACTACCGTAAATTGCAGGACTGCTTCTTCAAATTTATTATTGATAGTATAAATTCTTCCGAGGTCAATTCTGTTCTTATTATTTCCCGGTTCAAGTTCCACTAAACGCCTGAAGTGGAGTTCTGCTTCAACCGGCTTACCTTTCTGCGCGAATAGTGTCCCGAGTTTGTATTCTGCATCCATCAATTGGGGATTGATACGGATTGCGTTCTCGTATGCTGTAAACGCGCCATCAATGTTCCCGGTTTTTTCGTACAGAATTCCAAGGTCGAGATACGCTTCACTGTTCAATGAATCGAGTTCCAGCGCAATCAAAAATTCTTTCAATGCTTCATCGTATTTTCCTTCGCTTCCGGCAATGGTACCGAGAATATCGTGCGCGAGCGAATTTTTCGGCTGATGCGTTAAGATAACAGAACATTCCGTTCTCGCTTTTTCCATCTCTGAAACTTGTGTGTACAGTTTCGCGAGCTTACATCGTGTCGAAATATCGAGGGAATCCATTTGAAGAGTTTTTTGAAAATGCACTATCGCTTCCGCAATTCTTCCTTCATCGGCGAGAACATCCCCGATGCGGGAATACAAAGCTGGGTCGTCTCCGATTTGAGAAAGAACAAACTTGTAATGTTCAAGCGCTTCTTTACGCTCGCCGAGTGCAACTAACGAGCGTGCTAAGTTACTTCGAATCAAAACACCGTTCAGTTTCAACCTGTACGCTTCACGAAGATGCACTAATGCTTCAGCATGTTTCCCAGAGTCGGCAAGGTCTGCGCCGAGATTGTTATGCGCAAGGTGATTATCTTTAGTAACGGCAATTGCCCGTTCAAACAATGTTTTGCTGTCTTTCCAGTATGACGTTTGAACAAACGTTCCTCCGAACATCAAAAGAGAGGATACTATAAATAGAGCAGGAAGAACGAATCGAGGAAATTTCCATCGTTGAAGGAGCGAAGGAATTCCCCATGCGAGCATGAACGAAAGACCAATCATCGGAAGATACATGTAGCGGTCAGCCATTGCCTGCAACCCGACCTGCACTAGACCGATGACCGGAACCAACATTCCGAAAAACCACAGCCAGCCGACGAGAAGATATTGATGTTCACGTCGCCTTCGCCAGACAAACGCAGTTATGGCTCCGAGGAGGATGAGCGAAACCAGAATTTGCCACAATGGTAACTGAGAGCCGGGATGTGGATACATCGCCGCAAGGTCGGTAGGAAGAAACGTTTTGCGGATGTATTGTGCGTAGGAAACAAGCGCATTTGCCGCTTTGTCGGAAAACGATAAGTCAACAGTTCCCGCCATACTTCCACCTTGTTTCTGCACGATGAACGTAACGATGCTTGATGCAATCGAAAGAACGAACAACGGAATTTTTTCTTTGACACATTGTTGCAACGCGGCGAGATTGTTTTTTTTCTCTTTCGGCGATACATCAAATGGAAGTTGAAAACGGTTCAACGCCCAGTAATCTACCAAGAGCAATACGAATGGAAGGGTGACAAGCATCGGTTTTGCAAGTAATCCCAATGCAAAAAAAATGAGAGAAGAAATATACCATTGCGTTCGGGAAGTTTTATGATATTGTATATACGCGAGAAACGTGAGCATCCAGAACAAGCCGCTGAGAACATCTTTCCGTTCTGCAACCCATGCAACCGACTCAACATGGAGCGGATGGAGCGCAAACATAAACGCGACGAACGCGCTTTGCCAAACAGCTTTCGTCATTCGCTCGACAGCAAGAAATAATAGTATCGTGCTGAGAAGATGAAGGAGGAGATTGGTTGCGTGATGATATTTCGCGTCAACGCCAAACAACGAAACATCAAGCGCGTGGGAAAGCCACGTCAGAGGATGCCAGTTGCTTTCTTTCACGGAGGTGAAAGCCCAGCGAACTGTCTCCCAGGACAATCCAGATTTCACCTGCTCGTTCTTTGTAACATATCCGCTGTCATCGAAGTTGAGGAATTTGTTATCGAATGTTTTCCAATAGGCGAGCGTGGTAGAAACAACTAATAGGAGAATAATTGTAAGTTGCCTGAGTGTATTATTTTTGAGCGGTAATATCATGCTGTAATATAGGAAAAAATGAAAATGAATTTTGATGCAAGAGGAAAATAGAGTTCCTCTATTTGAAAAACAGCAGAAATATGTGACACGGTGTCACATATCAATGGCGATACAGAATATTTTTTCGTATTTTGTCCTATATGAAATTTGTCCCGGCCGTGCCATTTGATTTACCGTTTCTTCCCCCGTCTCTCAATTTCAGACATGAACAGTTCTTCGATGTTTTGTTGAGAGCAAGAACTGAGCTAGGGGAATTGAATGGTTATTCCTCTTCCGTGCCGAATCCTATGTTGTTTCTTTCGCCCGCAATCATCAGGGAATCGGTTGCAAGTTCAAGCATAGAAAATATTAATACGACCGTAGAACAAGTGTTGCAGATGCAGTTATTTCCTGAAGCGGAACAACGACCGCTCGATAAAGAAGTATTACGCTACCGTGAAGCAATCTCTTGGGGAGCGGAACAAATAAAAAAAATACCAATCTCCACCCGTCTTGTTCAGGGATTGCATAGCAGACTTCTCCCTGATGCAAAAAAGGGGTATCGAACAATTCCCAATGCAATTTCCAACAGTACAACGGGTGAAATTCTTTACACTCCGCCTCCAGCACAGAACATACAAGGGTTGATTGGGAATTGGGAAAATTTTCTTCATGCAGAGGATGGCATTGACCCGCTTATTAAATGTGCAATTGCACATTACCAGTTTGAAGCAATTCATCCTTTTGCTGATGGCAACGGGCGAACAGGGAGAATGTTGATGGTTCTCTCGTTAATGGAACAGGGACTTCTCTCACTCCCGATTTTATATATCAGCGGATATATTAACAAGAACCGCGGTGAGTATTACACGTTGCTACAGGGAGTCAATTCGCATCAGCGTTGGCATGAGTTCATTCTGTACATGCTCAAGGGATTCCACTCACAAGCCAAACAAACAAAGGATACGTTGTTGCGGGTTATGAAATTGCTTGAAAAGATAAGAGAACATGTTCGCACAAAGCATAAAAAAATATATACCGCAGAGTTGGTCGAAGCGTTATTTTCTCACCCGGTCATGACTCCCGTGAATTTGGGAAAACGATTAGATGTCCATTATAGAACGGCGAGCAGATACCTGAACGAACTTGTCCAAGCAAAGATTTTGCGGGAAAGTTTTGTCGGTAAGTATCATCTCTATGTAAATACATCTCTCTTAGACCTCTTGAAAAGTTGAGATGAAAAGATTGAAGGCATCCCCTTTTTATCAACACTGAGGCGTTGAATAGATTAGAGAGATTGGATTTTCTCAAATCAATAAGAACCTCATTTGAAAAATTAGCAACACATGAGAAAAAATAACGGCTTTGTGTTTACTGTACTTTTTCTTATATTTGCATGTCAATGAACCACCTAACACAACACCTAACACTTTTGAGAATGTCGAACGAGGTTGTGGAAGAAAAAATGGTGAATACAAAAAGAATTTCAAAGGGGTCGTAGCTCAGTTTGGTTAGAGCGCCTGCCTGTCACGCAGGAGGCCGCGGGTTCGAGTCCCGTCGGCCCCGCAAAGAATAATGGGGTTGTCTCAAAAGGACAGCCTCTTATTATTTTAGAGAGAGGAATCTTGAGAGGGACGCAAAAATAATAATCATTTGAGGAGGGAAGATGAACGTTGGGTGGAAATAATGTTGATGAGAAAGCAGTTTGTTACGCTG